>NZ_CAXAPG010000055.1:0-15262 GCF_963970585.1 Pseudomonas sp. RL_105y_Pfl2_101 | reverse complement strand
ATCGGCGCTTGGGTGAAAGGAGGAGGGGTGAAATCTCCCACGGTCTGTACTGCGGCTAACAGTCAGAATCGAGCTTTGTCCCTCCTCCTCCCTTCAAGTCCTACCATACAAGCGAGCTTGCTCGCGAAGAGGCCGGCACATCCAATATTTTCATTGGCTGTGAAACCGCCTTCGCGAGCAGGAAAAACGCGTTCGCAAAAAAGCCAGGTCGGCTGTCAGGCCGCCTCGATTTTGATTTTGATTTTGATTTTGATCTGGGGCGCCCCGTTAAACCACGCTGGCTGAACGAAGGTATTGCGCAGTGGGCAACCCGGCATGGATGCCGGGTTAGCCGCGCTGGGCCATGGATGGCCCTTCGCGGCGGCCCACGGAGCGATGCCTTCGTTCAGGCATGCCGAGCCTAGGCGAGGCACCGAGTGGTGGGGCAAAGCGTTTTTGGTTACTTTTGGCGCTCATCCAAAAGTGACCCGCGGTAAGAGCGGAACCGTAAGTGGCCGTTACCGCAGCAATGGATATGCACACCACCCCTAAGCAATCACCCGCAACATCAGCGACAACTCAGACGTTAATCACACGTTAAAACGTAAGTCTGGCCTGCAGGTCCCGTTTTGCAAGGGGGCTGTGCGCCATCCCGCAGAATATAGTCACCCTCGTATACACTTTGGCTTTTGCTACCCTCTTCGCAGCTCTAGAAGCCAGGTTGGTACCGCGTCCTTCATCGAGGGAGCCAATCACGGATTTTCGAGATGTGAAAATAATAAAATGAGACTCCGTGACTTTGGAATGACGTAAGCGTCCGAGCTACACCGCCTTGCAACTCAAACTTTAATCCGTTTAAACCACTGGTTCACGCGCTCGCACTCAAATGTCGCTGGATCAAAAACATCGCCATGCCATTCAACCATGGCGTCATGCTCTGGATGATCGGGGTTGCCCATCGCCTCCAGAAACTCCTCGTAACCAGGCCCGCCACCCACGTCTTCCGGTGGGCAAGCATTGGCGCCGTCGATGCAGTACGGCACCTGAGGACAGGCAATAGCGGGTAGCGCTTTTTCGACCTTGATACTGTGATGCCAACTGTCACCAAAGTCGTAAATATAATTGAATGTCCGCTTTCCGTTCAGCGCCTTGATCAGCGTTTTACGGGCTTCCGGGTTTACCGTCGGCCCCCAGCCATCAGGGTCGGGCATGCCGTAATTCTCACCGGCAATTTCAAACTCATGCAGATGGCTATCACTCCAGCCCATCACGACCTGGATGACATGGTGCAGCTTGCCCAAGGTGATGTTTTCAGGCACTGCGAACCGACGCCAAATCTTCGGAGTGATCCACTTCAGCTCGATGTGCAGCAGCAACAGGTCGGAGGCGGGTTTGGGTAAACGGACAGTTTTAACCATGGATCAGGCGGCCTCGCAGTGTTCAGTGTGGTTCAAAGAAACGTTCCAGGGCAGCAGTTCGTCGACCCGATTGATCGGGTGCTCGGCGATGCGCTCCAGCACGTGGGTCAAATAGGCTTGCGGGTTCAGGTCGTTGAGTTTGGCCGAACCCACCAGGCTGTAAATCGCAGCCGCTCGTTCTCCGCCGGCATCGGAACCGACAAACAGGTAATTTTTGCGACCCAAGGCGACGGCGCGCAACGCGCGCTCGGCGGCATTGTTGTCGATTTCGATCCGGCCGTCATCGCAGTAACGCGTCAGCGCCGGCCACCGATTGAGGGCATAGAGGATTGCACCGCCCAATGTCGATTTTTTCGACAATTGAGTCAGCGTCTGGTTAAGCCACGCGTAGAGTTGTTCCAGCAGCGGACTGGCTCGGCTTTGCCGAACCGTTTTTCGCAGGTTGGGCGGTTGCCCTCGAATCTCGCTTTCGATGGCATACAGGGCCGCAATCCGTTGTAGCGCCTCGCCGGCAAGTGGCGAAGCCTGGTCTTTGTAGACATCGTAAAACTTGCGGCGGGCGTGGGCCCAGCACGCGGCTTCCTCAATAGTGCCCGTGGCATACAACTGAGCAAAACCGGCGTAGCCGTCAGCCTGCAAGATCCCGCTGAAGCGCTTGAGATGAGCACGGGGATGCTGGCCCTTGCGATCCGGCGAGTAGGCAAACCATACCGCCGCCGGTGTCGCGTCACCCGCAGGACGGTCGTCCCGCACGTAAGTCCACAGACGAGCCGTTTTGGTTTTGCCGTTGCCCGGCGCGAGCACGCCAATCGGCGTGTCGTCGGCGTGGACTTTATGGCCGCTCATGACATGGTGCTCAAGAGCGTTGATCAATGGCCGCAGCAACTGACTGCTCTGGCCGACCCAGTCGGCCAGGGTTGAGCGCTCCAGATCCACGCCCTCACGGGCGTAGATCTCGGACTGCCGATACAACGGCAAATGATCGACAAACTTCGAGACCAGTACATGGGCCAGCAACCCTGGGCCTGCAAGGCCTCGGGCTATTGGGCGACTCGGTGCCGGCACTTGGGCGATGTGCTCGCAGCAGCCGCAGACCCACTTCGGACGGACATGGCGAATGACTTTGAAGCGTGCCGGAACGTACTCCAGCACTTCGGACACATCCTCACCCAAATGACGAAGCGCCCCACCGCAGCCAGTGCATTGCGACTCGGGCTGATGCACGTGGATTTCGCGAGGCAGGTGTTCAGGTAACGGCTTGCGCCGAGAGACGGTGCGAGGTGGCGGTTCGGTTGGCGGTGTCAGTTCTGTCTGGCTGACTTCCAGCTCCTCAAGACTCAACTGGAGCTGGTCGATCATGGCATCCAGTTGCTCGGAGCTGCGACCGAACTGCGTGCGACGCAGTTTGGCGATCATCATCTTCAAGCGCTCGATCTCTGCGCGCTGGGCGGCGACCAGAGCCTTCAAGGCTTGAAGATCATTCGGCAGGGAGTCGGTCACGAGAGTCATGACCGAATATTACTGGGAATTTTTTCAGCGCGGCAAGTCAGACCGCGAGGACGGGTGCTGTACGAATTGGCCTGCGCCAATCAATGCCCTCCAACAGCATCGACAACTGCGCGGTCGTCAGCGACACGCTGCCGCTGGTTGCTTGTGGCCAGACGAAGCGTCCTTGTTCCAGCCGTTTGCAAAACAGACACAAGCCGTCGCCATCCCACCACAACAATTTGATCCGGTCACCGCGTCGTCCGCGAAAGGCGAAGATCTGACCGGAGAAGGGATCGGCTTCCAGCTGTGTCTGTACCAGTGCCGCTAAACCGTCGAAGCCACGGCGCATGTCGGTGACGCCGGCGGCGATCCAGATACGGGTTCCAGCGGGAGGGGTAATCATCGCAATAACTGCTGCAAGACGAGTTGCAGCGTCTGCGGATCTGGCGTGCCGGTGATACGCAGCTCGGCTTTTCCTACCTCAACTGCGATCTCGGAATGACACTCTGCCCGTGGCTGGACGACTTGCGGCAGATCCATTGGCGCCTCGATCACCTGGACTGGCAAAAGCGTTGCACTCTGGCTAACCGGGCCGAATAGCCCTTCTTGGTATTGCTGCCGCCAGCGAAATACCAGGTTGGCATTGACGTCATGTTCGCGAGCGATCAACGACACGGAGGCACCAGGCTGGAAGGTGGCTTCGACGACTTGGCGTTTAAATTCGAGCGGGAAATTGGGGCGGCGACCGGTTCGACGGGCTGGGGCAACTGTATCCAAGATAGTGTCCACTAAAAAATGGTGTCCACTATCTTGGCCAATTTGGACGGCTGTCAGGAGAGGGTGCTGGCCGGACGGTTACCTTTTAAGAGCACTCGACGTACCTCTTGACCTCTGCAACGCAGTATTCGTTGCGGCAGGCTATGCGCCCCGGTACGTCGCCTCTTCGCTCGACGCTCCAGCGATGGAGGTGGTACACGACGCGATTAATCACATCCTGCAAGCCAACAACCCTGCGCCAGCCATTGTCATCAGCAGCAACTGGAACATTACCGCTGCCAATGCCAGCGCGGGATTGCTATTCGAAATGGCCGGTGTTTCAGCCGATGGCGAGTCAGGTCTCAACCTGCTGGACACTTTGCTGCGTCCCGGTGGCTTGGGTGATTCCTTAGTGAATGTGGAAGAGATACGGGCTATCGCTTGGCAACGCGCCGCAAGGGAAGCCACCAGCAATCCCGATTTAGCTCGCCTCCTACAATACGTGCCCAAGCCGACAGAAATGCCCGTGGACGCACCACCATCACCCTTAGTACTTACTCGAGTGCGCACAGAAAATGGGGAGCTTCGATTTCTATCCACATTTACAACTTTCGGGATGCCGCTCGATATTACGGTTGCGTCATTGCGCATCGAACATCTTATCCCTGCCGACGCTCCTACCTGGCAGAGGATGAAATCAGCTTACGATCAGCGGTTGGCGGTTGGCGCCAAGACGCCACAAAGATAACCCTTTATGGCAGAGAAACGAGTGCAAAGAGAATTTGTTGGCCAGGGGCTGTTGGCGCTGATTGAGAACTGACCCAAGCGGCCGACTCTTCGTAAGCGTCCGGCCAACACGCCTTCCAATTTTCAGACCCTCAGAGGATGGCAAGAAGGTCATGACTATCCACCAATCTGGCAGGTGAGGCAGGTATTATTCAGCGACCAAGATGATCAAGCAGGGATGTGAATTTCATGGCCGTAAAAATTAGACGGGCTGAGAGCAGCTGTGTTGAAAAGATCGCCCCCCTTTTCGATGCGTATAGAGGGTTCTACGGACAACCCTCCAACCTTCCAGAGTCACGTGACTTTCTTGCCGAACGCCTAAGCCACAATGAGTCGACGATTTTTTATGCTCAAGACGAATTTGGCGAGGCGCTAGGGTTTGTGCAGTTGTACCCTATGTTTTCCTCAGTCTCCGCGCGACGAACCTGGCTTCTCAACGATCTCTATGCGACCGATGCAGCAAGAGGCCGAGGAGTCGGCACAGCTTTATTAGATGCGGCCAAAGAATTCGTGATCTCAACAGGAGCTAAAGGAATTTTATTGGAGACCGGCAGGGACAATATGGGCGCTCAGCGACTTTATGAAGCTCAGGGCTACGTTCGAGATACTGGTTACTACACCTATTACCTCGATTTAGCATAGAGCGTCTTCCTGGTTAAACGAGCATCCATTGATGAGGTAGTAGCTTATCAATCTCACTCGCTCGCTGCGTCGGCAGGCGGGTCAGCACGTCCTTCAAATAAGCATACGGATCATGTCCGTTGAGCCGTGCCGACTGGATCAAACTCATGATCGCCGCTGCTCGTTTGCCGCTGCGTAGCGACCCTGCGAAGAGCCAGTTCTTGCGACCTAACGCCCATGGTCGGATCTGGTTCTCGCACCAATTATTGTCAATGGGTACGGCCCCGTCATCTAGGTAGCGTGACAGCGCTGCCCAGCGTTTCAGGCTGTAATCCAGTGCTCTGCTGATAGCCGAACCTTCGGGCACGAGATCACGCTGGACGGTCATCCAGGCATGCAGCATATCCATCACCGGGGCGGCTTTTTCTTGCCGTATTCGGCGGCGTAAATCCGGCTCCAGGTCGCGGACGTCACTTTCTATTTCGTAAAGCAACTGGATATAGCGCAGGGCCTGCTCGGCGAGCATGCTCTTGTTGGTGGCGTGCAGTTCGAAGAACTTGCGCCGCGCATGGGCCATGCAGCCGATCTCGGTCACGCCGAGTTCGAAGCTGGCCTTGTAACCGCCAAAATCATCACACACCAGCTTGCCCCTCCAGTCTTGCAGGAAGTTGCGAGCATGCTCACCGGCGCGGCTGGGGCTGAAGTCATAAACGACAGCCGCTGTTTCGCAGAATTGGCTGGTGGCGTAAGCCCAGACATAAGAGCGGTGGGTTTTCTTCGAACCCGGAGCGAGCATCTGCACCGGCGTTTCATCGGCATGAATGAGCTGCTGCCCGAGCACAACATCGCGCAACGCATCGACTAGAGGCTGTAACTGCACACCCGTCACACCAACCCATTGAGCCAAAGTTGAGCGTGGAATCGCCAGGCCCGCTCTACCGAAAATCGATTCCTGACGGTAAAGAGGCAGATGGTCGGCAAACTTCGCGATCATGACGTGGGCCAACAGCCCGGCGGTCGGGATACCTTTGTCGATGACCTGTGCCGGAACGGGTGCCTGGATCAGCGTTTCGCAGTCATCGCATACCCACTTGCCACGGACATGGCGCTCGACGGTAAATACGCCGGGCATGTAGTCTAGCTTCTCGCTGACGTCCTCACCGATGCGCTTGAGTGCACAGCCGCATGGGCAGTGAGTGTTGTCTGGTTCGTGATGGATCAATGTGCGCGGGAACTCTGCCGGCAAGGCAGTACGCTTGGGCTTCTGCTGTTTCTCGGTCGCCGCTGGCACCGTTTGCAACGCTTGAAGCTCAGCTTCAATTGCCGCGATATCGGTATCGATCAAGTCATCGAGCAAGCTGGCCTGCTGCGGATTCAACTGCTCGCTGCGCTTGGCAAACTTCAAGCGCTTGAGTTGCGCGATCTCATGGGTCAGTTTCTCGATAACCGTTTGGTCGCGGTTGATCTTCTTGCCCATGGTCTCAACTGTCTTGCCCAGCGTATCGACCTGTTGGTCGAGCGTCTCGACACGCCGCATCAACTGCGCTGCCGATGCGCGCAGTTGTTCAGGAGTCAGATGGTCAAGAGCAGGAGTAGAAATCATGGTGCCGACTTTGCCAGACCAGGCAATTGGCGGCGATAGATCGATAGGCTAATGGCCGCCGTTAAAGCAGTGTGATCGCACCGCCGGAGCCCGCTCGCTGCCATGGCAGGCCCAACACCAGGGCCTGGAGTTGCTCGGTATCCAACTCTATTTCAGAGCCATGGCGAATACTTGGCCAGTGGAACTTACCCTGGTTCAACCGGCGAGCAGCCAGCCAGATGCCGAAGCCGTCATGCACCAGAACTTTCATACGGGTGGCGCGGCGGTTGGCGAACAGATAAGCGCAGTGCGGCTTCGCCGCACCGAACACCGCGATCACTCTGGCCAAAGCAGTCTCGGTGCCAGCTCGCATGTCCATCGGCTCGGTGGCAAGCCAGATGGAGTCGATGCGGATCATCGCAGCAGGTCTCGAAGAAAGGTCGCGCAGGCAGCAGCACTTTCGGTTGGCCAGTTCACTTTGACGGTGCCGCGCGGGTGCTGGATTTCAACGCAGATATTCGATGATGCTGCGTGCGAATTTGCTACGGCCAGCTGCATGGGTAACGGAATGAATGCAGGTTGCAGCGCCGTGCTTTTCTGCGCTTGTATCCGAATCCATTTGTGCACAAGGTTTGCGTTGACGCTATGGCTGAGCGCGATGCTGGCAATCGAAGCTCCGGGCTGGGCACACTCTTGAATGACCTGGGCCTTGAAGGACTTGGAGTAGGAACGGCGTTGTGGTTGCATGAAATACCCGCTTAAAAGGCTAGAACTGGTGCCCACTTAAATTTAAGTGCACACCATGTCCTGGCCTTGCGGGGCTGGGTAGATGACTTGGCCGGACGGATACGACTCTTCCTGACCCAAGCTGAACCATCGAAAGCCGCGCTGACACTCGTTTTGTGCGTAGTAGGCTGGGTCAACGGATTCCGGCACCAAAGGTCAATCTGGCGTCGGCGCCAACAAACAGCCGAACGGGAGTCTTTTGGCTTTCAAAAAACCTTGGCCCAGCGCTTACCAAAAGCAATAAAGCTGACCGACAGGATGACTTTTAAAACAAAAAAAGGCGCCACACCAGAGCGCTGATTCAAAAAAATGTGGAACCACTTACTTTGAGAGCAACCGAATGAAACGTACGTGCACCAGCCTGATGCTCACGGGATCCTTATTGGCCGGGGGCCAGGCAATGGCCGGCGACTTGCTGCAATGGCAGAACAACAGCCTGACCTACCTCTATGGCAAAGACTTCCAGGTCAACCCGCGCATTCAGCAAACCGTCACCTTCGAGCACGCCGATGCCTGGAAATACGGCGATAACTTCGTGTTCGTCGACAAGATTTTTTACAACGGCAAGGACGACCCGGGCGTCGGCTCGAACACCTATTACGGCGAAATCAGCCCGCGCTTGTCGTTTGGCAAGATCTTCGATCAGAAACTGGAGTTCGGCCCGGTCAAGGACGTGCTGCTGGCCATGACGTACGAATTCGGTGAGGGCGATACCGAGTCCTACCTGATCGGTCCTGGTTTCGACCTGGCGATTCCCGGGTTCGACTACTTCCAGTTGAACTTCTACCAGCGTCACACCGAGGGCAGTCGCCCGGGTGACAACGTCTGGCAGATCACCCCGGTTTGGTCCTACACCATTCCCGTGGGCGATTCGAACATCCTGATCGATGGTTTCATGGACTGGGTGGTCGACAACGACAAGAACAGCAAAGGCACCTACCACGCCAACCTGCACTTCAACCCACAGATCAAATACGACTTGGGTAAAGCCCTGAACATTGGCGAGAAGCAGCTGTACGTCGGTGTCGAGTACGACTACTGGAAGAACAAGTACGCCATCGAAGACACGAAAGACTTCACAACCAATCAGAGCGCCACGAGCTTGCTGGTGAAATACCACTTCTGATCCAGAGTCAAAAGATCGCGGCTTGGCCAGCATCTGCAGAAGCGTATCCGATGCAGGCGCTCAGGCAGCAAAAGGCCATCCGGATGGGCCTTGAAGCCATGCTGCGATCAGTTGTCTGGCAAGCGCTATTTCCACCAATCACTGTCCTGATTCAACGAGTCAAGCCTGACTCCGGCACGTCTCCCGATGTGTTGCGCCACCGCGATTTTCTTGGCCATCAGCTGCAGGCAGGTGATCTGCGAGCTACCGATATAGCCGAAGAAAATCACCCGAACTGAGTGTTTCTGCCCGGCCCGCCACGAACGCGGTGCTGCCTGTTGCAGCGTGTAACCGTGAGTGCTTTGGCGACGATGGATTGTCTTATCGTCAGCCCCCCCATCGAGCCGCCATGGTGCTTGCGCGGGTGGTGGTCGATAGGAGCCCCTCAGTGCTCCATGTAGTCGGCTATGGGATACATCGTGCACAACGCTTCGGCCTGTAAACGGAATTGCTCCTGTAGCGCGGGTTCCAGCGTGTATTTTTGCTCGTTGAGCGGCGTCACCTTGTCCAGGATCCGGCAAACCAAATCGACGACTTGGCGGCATCCCAGGGGGTCAATGTGACGTTGCGCCATGGAGCCGGTGCCGATACGCAACCCACTGGTAACGGATGACGATCGGGTCTCGCCCGGCACGCGATTTTTGTTCACGATGATCCCGCAGCGCTCTAGCGCCGACTCCGCGATAGAACCGGTGATGGCTCCACGCAACCGGATCAGAATCGTGTGGTTTTCACTGCGACCTCCCACGACCTCGTATTCATGTGCCTGAAACGCACTGGCCATCTCATCAGCCGTGTTCCGAATCCGTTCCATGTAGGCGTCGAACTCTGGGGACATTGCGTAGCCCAGCGCGGCAGCCTTTGCAGCGATCATGTTGACGGCTGGCGCGCCCTGCATTCGGGGAAACACGGCTTGATCGAGGATACGACTGAAGGTTGATTTCAGGCCGGGAACCTTTTTGTTGGCGTCTCGGCCTGAAAGGATCAGGCCTCCGCGAGGCCCCATGAGTTGCTTGTGCGTGCAAGTCGTAGTGACGTGGGCAGCGTTGATCGGGCTCGGATGTCGCCCAGTGGCAACAAGTCCGGCGATGTGCGAAATGTCAGCGAGCAGGATGGCCCCGGCTTCATCGGCAATCTTGCGGAACCGCTCGAAATCTACGACCCGCGAGTAGGCAGTTGCACCGCAGATGATGATGCGCGGGCGATGAGCGAGAGCCAGTTTGCGCACCTTGTCGTAATCGATGAGGCCCTCTGATGTCGTGCCGTATCTGATCGCCTTGTAGTAGGCGCCCGTGAATGTGACGGGGCTGCCGTGTGTAAGATGTCCTCCGTGATCGAGGGCCATTCCGAGTAGAGTATCCCCAGGCTCAAGTAGGGCAGAGAGCACTTGGTAATTGGCACTCGATGCCGAGTGTGATTGCACGCCTGCGTATTGGGCGCCGAACAGTTCCCGAGCTCTTCGGATTGCCAGAGATTCGACCAAATCAACGTTCTCGCAGCCTGCGTGATAGCGCCTGCCTGGCGTGCCCTCTGCTGTGACGTTGACCAGCGCCGAAGCTGATGCCGCCAAGGTTCGAGGCTTGACCGCGCAGGAAGAAGAAACCAATGACAGCGTTCGGTGTTGACGCGTGACTTCAGCGTCCAAGATCCTCGCCAGCTCGGCGTCTTCTGCTCGCAGATCCGCTAAGCCTCGTCGCAGTAGGTCTGCTTGGTTCTTAAGCTGTTCAGTATTGACTGCCATTATTCGGTGTCCCTTCCTTGTCTGTTGCGTGCTGCGAACGACAGCACGGTTTCCTGGATTTCGCGTTCGTGTGTGCGTATGTAGTAGTGCCAGCCGTCGGTTCGATCACTTCCGTGAACCTCCCCACAGGCCGCAGATATTGAGCCCATGCCGAATCAGAGGTGCTTTCGGCTTGGCGTATTGCCGTGTCCGGGGTTTCTATTGGTCGCGATACGGCGAGCACCAATGAGAGGGAACTGATCGTGGAGGCTATCGCCGAAGCAATGCAGGTCCCCGCTGCTGCCCCAGCGTAATGTCCGTAGACAATGAGTTGATCTGCATCCATCTTTTCAATCGCTGTGGCGAGGGTGTTAACCAGCGCAGAAAAAACGACTACGTCCTCTACTTCGAGCGCCCCGAAGTCCACTCCGAAGACACGCATGTCCCTATTTGCGCGAAATAGGTCGCGGTAATAGGGCAGCGCCGGACCTGACCGTAGGCTGTACGAGGTGCGCAATCGACGCGATTCTCAGCTCAACTTGCGACTGACCTGAGCGGCCGGTTAGCAGCAGTAACGTGTACCTCAGCGCGTCGATCAATTCGTCCTGGACAGTGGAGGGCTGACCACCACAGAGGAAAAAGCCCTGAATGCCTGGATTCGTCGTAATCGTTGTCGTGTGGAGTTTGTTTGGGACGAATCGAAAGAAGAGGTAACCGAAGAAGAACTGCTTTTGGAGTTCTCGGCAGGAGGGCCAATGAGGCCTTTCCCATAGTTCGAGGTGAGGTGGAAAAGCAGCTCAATCTCGTTTTTTGCAATTTTTTACGTAAGCCATTGAAATACATTGCTTTATTTATCATAAAGAACAAAATTTTCATCCCTAAAGCTTCCCTTTCGTCCATGATCCATCAAGCCATACCCGTGAGGACGGTGTTTTTTGGCACCTGCTCTCTCAAAAACAAATAGCTGTATATACAGCCAGCACCCCATTAGAGTTCACCTCTCCTCGTGTGATGATGTGAGAAGAGGATTGCTCAAAGCAGCATAGGTTTTTTAGCAAGAAACTCCACTTAATTAATCAAAAAATTAAACATTTATCAAATTAAATGATTCTTTTTTTCTGGTCGTGGGATTTCGTGAGCAGTAAATTCTTAAAAAAGAGGCGACACTAGCCACCCAGGCTGAGCCGTCTTGATATCTGGATGATCGACTCCACAGCAGGAAGAGCTTCAGGCTTCGGGAAAAAAGGGGCTTGAAGAATCATCAGATCATGCATTAGGTCGAAGCTGCAGGGCCCTGACGACTAAGGTTCACACACTCTGCGATACCAACGGGATACTCCTTTACCTCCAATTGTCAGGCGGCCAGGCCCGCGATATCTCGAATGCGCCCCCCTTGCTTGAACAGGTCAAAATCGCTGGTCGGTAAGGGCGGCCTTCCAAGCGTTGCCGGTGGCCATTCGCTGACAAGGACTACGACGCCGAGCATCTGGGCCTTTATTGTTATAGCTAACGCATGCAACACTTCATCCCGCTGCGAGCCATGAAGCGCAAACCCGAATCGGACGGCCCCAGCGATTTGATAGCCTCAAGTAGCGGCAGCGAAACATTAAACGGACGGATGTAGGCTGGCCAAAGGAGGCCTACAGAGTTGGTACGGGTGACGAAAAAATCGCGAAAAGTTTTGCCGCAATGATCTCGCTGGCCTAGTCATCTTCGTCGAGCAGTTGAATGACCATTCATGGCATGATATCCATAGAAGTACAATTTGTTACAGCTATAAAGAAGTGGTGGGCATTTTATGCATAGAAGAGAAAAAATAGAGTGCTTGAAAAGCAACATTAGATACTTGATAAAAAGTCGCGGAGAGACGCAGTTGTCTTTGTGCAATTCCAGCGGGCTGACCAGAACTACTATATATAATATTTTGGAAGGAAGGGTGGTAAATGTACAGCATTCCACGATTCGCAAAATTTCTGATTTCTTTGGAGTGTCTTATGAGGAAATAGAGACTATTGATTTTGAAGAGAAGGAGATAATAGAGAGTAGTATCTCTCTGCAAGGGAATATGAATCCGGCTGCAGTCCCTATAATTAAAGAGAGCTTGGTTATTCAAAGCTTGGATAAAAGAATTGGTGAGCTAGCCACCATTTACCCTTTGACTTATTATTTCGGCAAATCCTATAACTTAATAGGCGTGCTTTTGGAGAGCGAAATTAGTGGCATGAATGAGCCAGGAGACCTATTGATAATAAAGAAAGGCTCGTCGAGTGGTGATAAAGAAAAGCTGGTGTATGACAGAACAACTAAAAAACTGTTCATAACAAACGAAGCATGTTTTAGTTCGGATCGTATCTGTGTTGTGGGAGATATAATAGAGGAGCGGTTTAATGACGCGTGATGGCGAAATTGAAAACAGCAAATACAAGTTGTTAGGGTTTGAGAACAGCAAAAGTCTTGCTGTGATTATGATCATCGCTACAGGCAAAGTTATCAGGGTAAAATTAAGCGAAGTATTAAGCAGTGAAATAATGGACAATTTAAATAAAATGGAGATCAAAAACTTGTACAAGAAATTTTATTCTCAAGGGGGTGCATTAACCGCGTACGAAATGAATGATCGCCATGAAAACTCATGGATGATTTATATTATTCTAAATCTACTGCTGTTTACATTTTACATCTTTACCAGTATTGCTGCGACAAAGCCTATTTATTTGGAGCGCCTTGATATCATTGTTACTCCGGGCACTTTTCTTTACCCTCTGACGTTTTTAATAGTTGACTTGCTGAATGAGACTTACGGTCTTAGGCTTGCGAGGAAAGCCATACTATTTGCTTTTGCAAGTAATGCTATTATTATTGTTTTGCTGAATGCTTCTACCTATCTCCCGGGGCTGCCTGGCTGGAAGCTTGATATGCCTTATAATGAGGTTATTACTCATGTGTCTTCTGTGCTGGTAGCATCCTCAGTTTCTTTTCTTTTTTCTGAAAATATAAACTCGTATTTGTTGTGCAAAATAAAAGAGCTGACAAATTCTAGATTTCTATTTTTGCGCGTGTTTTTAAGTACTTTTTTTGCGGTGATAATAGACAGCTTCCTTTTCTGCTACATTGCATTTTATGGGAGTATGCAGAATAGCGATATACTTAATATGATTTATGTTCAGATAGCTATAAAGGTGTGTTTTGCTTTTTTTAATATCTTGCCTGCATACGGCGCAAGGTCATTGTTTAAAAAATATATAACTGCAAGTCATGTTAAATAAATAGGGCTATGGATTTTTTTTAAACAGTATGCTGCTCTAATAAAAAAGTGCACTGATGGCTTCTTTGCACAAAGCCGATGGGTTCAACGCTCACTTAGTATGTGGCTGTAGTGATGAACCCATTTGCGAGCGTGTCTAAGAACGCCAATAATTAGGGTTGTGCCTGGCATGTTTAAGTGAGCGTTTGCTGAATGTATCCTATTGGGTTTTTATTTTAACTTTAGTTTGGCTTTTAAACTGTGCATAATCTCTGCTTTATTCCCTAGGTAATCATTTAATCCTTTTGAGCGTAGATTGCACGCATCGCAGTTAGCGCACCCACTTCCCTTTATGCCATTGTAGCAGGACAGTGTGTGGTGACGAATCAAGTCTAATTTATTATGGTAATCAGCTAAAGCCCAAGTTTCCGCCTTATTCAACCACATAAGCGGCGTTTCAAGAAGCAATTTGTATTCCATGCCTAATTCAATGGCTTTGTTCAATGCCTTAACAAACGCATCTCGACAATCAGGATAGCCAGAGAAATCTGTTTCACAAACGCCTGTGATTACTGCTTTAGCTTGCACTTGATATGCATAAATAGAAGCCAAGGTTAAAAATAAAATATTTCTTCCTGGCACGAAAGTGCTTGGCAAACTTTCTCCGGAGCTATTCATGGCTGGAACTGGGATATTGTCGCGTGTCAGGCTGCTGATGGCCAGCTCATTTAGCAAGGATGTGTCTAGTACTTTGTGCACTATCACGCCAAGCTTTTTTGAAAGGTGTTGTGCGACTTCAATTTCTGCGCGATGGCGCTGACCATAATCAAACGTAATACAGTGTATTTCATCATAGAGAGGCAATGCATGGATTAAACAGGTTGTTGAATCTTGTCCACCACTAAAAACGATAACTGCTTTTTTACTCATGGCTCTGCTCCCTGCAGTAATATAGTAAGTGTAACGTTTGAAACAAAAGTTCGAGATCCAGCCGCCGGTAGATTCCCGGTGCTCATACTCAAGGATTTCATTCCTGGAGACTCCAGACCTAAGACTGGGCAGGCAAAACCATACCAGCAATGGTTGGGCGTGACAGCAGGAAAATTCTGAAGGTTTGTGAGGTTCCGGGGACAAAACTCTTGGTAAACGCTCCATAAACCCCACATTCAAAGCGGCCACCTGATCCCCGATGCTGTGCTCCCGATTTCTTTCCGGAGCCAGCACCTCATGATGCGTCCCGCCGCAAAAGTCGAAAAAGTCTATCTCTACCCCAAGTAGCAGTAGTGTCCTGGTTGAAGACGCATCGGGCCCCACCGCATGTAGGCATGCGGCAGGGTGTTTACGGTGCAGATCAAAACGGTTCATCGTCCTCGATACCATCTTCGTCCTTGCGCTTTCGTTCACGCGATTTGATCTTTGTCTGAGCGGCCAGCCATTCCTGGGTGGTCTTGACCAACATGAAAACACTCAGTGATGTCGTTGCCATGATAATGATTCCTGGTAGTTGAAGAGTGGGGAAAGCCAATCCAGAATACGAGTCATAACTCATATTTAAAACTCGCATCCCGATCATGACCAAACGTAACCGCCCCATAAATCTATGGTCACCCCCGTTTTTGCAATACTGATTAGCGGGCGAAGTGGTTGGCTTGCTTAAATCTATCCGGCGTCTATCTGGGGCATGCCCCGCGCCATGATGAGAGTCGCGCCTGACGAT
>NZ_CAXAPG010000054.1:0-16505 GCF_963970585.1 Pseudomonas sp. RL_105y_Pfl2_101 | reverse complement strand
AAGCCGTGATCGTCAGCTTAGAGCTTTGCAGCGCAAGGCTACAAAGCTGGGTGTCCGATTGGTTGCGGCTTAAAAAAGCTTAAAGAACAAGGGGATGGATTTTGTTTGATGAGAGCTTGCTCCCGCTGGGCTGCGCTGTAGGAGCTGCCGAAGGCTGCGATCTTTTAACCTTTCGCTGAAACTCAAGTGTCTGGGAAAGATCGCAGCCTCGCTTCGCTCGACAGCTCCTACAGGCCCAGCGGGGAGCAAGCTCCCTCGCCACGGGAATTAGGGGTGTAGTCCTGAAATAAAAAAGCCCGACTCAATGGTCGGGCTTTTTCGTCCACAAGGCTTCGCTTATTTAGCGCGGCCTTTGTAGGAGCCGCCTTCGCGGGTATCGATTTCGATCTTGTCACCGATCTCGATGAAGTCAGCAACTTGCAGCTCAGTACCGTTGCTCAGTTTGGCAGGCTTCATGACCTTGCCGGAAGTGTCGCCGCGAGCGGAACCTTCAGTGTAGTCAACTACACGCACGATAGTGGTCGGCAGTTCCACGGAAACCAGGCGCTCTTCGAAGAACACGGCTTCGCAGACGTCGGTCATGCCTTCTTCGATGAACGGCAGAACGCTTTCGATGTCTTCGGCGTTCAGCTCGTACATGGTGTAGTCAGTGGTGTCCATGAACGTGTAGGTGTCGCCGCTGATGAAGGACAAGGTCGCTTCTTTGCGGTCGAGGATCACGTCGTCCAGCTTGTCGTCGGCGCTGTAGACGATCTCGGTTTTGTAACCGGTCAGCAGGTTCTTCAGCTTGGTCTTCATGATCGCGCTGTTACGACCCGACTTGGTGAACTCAGCTTTCTGAACCAGCCAAGGATCGTTTTCGAGACGGATCACGGTCCCGGGTTTCAGTTCTTTACCAGTTTTCATTGCGAATATCCGAATTTGGATGGGATTTACAAAAATTTAGGCCGCGTATCATATCCAATTTACATAAAACTTCACCAGCGCTGCGGCAAGATCGGCTCGCGAGGCCTGTTCCAGACACCACGCCTGGGCATGTTCGGCCAGTTCCTGCTGCTGCTCACGGATGGTTATCCAATGCTCGGTCATGTCCTGGCCGGCATTCCAGGCCCGCCAAAGACCGCTGATCGCTTTTTGCGTCGCCTGCGAAAGCCCCTGATTGTAGAGCCTGAGAAACGCCTCGAGTTTTTCCAGGTGGACGTCTTCTTCCTGCTGGTAGATGTGCCAGAGCAACGGTCGGCCGGCCCATTGGGCGCGTACGAAGGAGTCCTCGCCACGCACGGCGTTGAAATCGCAACACCATAACAATTGATCGTACTGGTCCTGGCGAATGAACGGCAACACCTGCACCGTCAGTGCGCCGCGTCGATGTACCGCACCGACCTCAAGGTCATCGACCCCGAGCCAACGCTCGACATCACCCAGCACCCGTCCTTCGGGAACAAGCACATGAAACGCCTGGGCATCAGCGGCCATTGCGTCAAACCAACTCGCCAACCCGGCGTTCTCATAAGCAAACAGCGAGATCAGGCAGACATCCGGTGCCCGCTCGACCCCCAGCCCTTGCAGGAACAGTCGTTGCGCCTCGGCATCCTGCTGAAATTGCCGACGGCGTTCCAGAAGACCCGCTTCACGCAGCAGGCCACCTGTTCCTTCCTGGAAGCCCGGGAAAAAGAAATATTTCTGCACGTGCTTGTATTTGACCGACGGTAGGCCGTGACAACCGATCACCCAGTCCTCGGCGCTCAAATAATCGAGGTTCATCCACAGGGGCGTCGTCTGGCGCGTGGCCATCGCATCCATGTAGGCGCTCGGCAGTTGACAGGCAAACGCGGCGATCACCACGTCGGCGGCTTCGGTGGGCGCCCACTCCACGGGCCAGTGACACACTTGCACGCCCTGCTGCCATTGCTCGGACAAGGTGACGTCGATTTCCGGACACAGTCGTTCGAAGGCACGCAGGTCATCGACCCATAGCCGCACCGCGCATCGATGCTCAGCCACCAACTGCCGAGCCAGGCGCCACGTGACACCAATGTCGCCATAGTTATCGACGACGGTGCAAAAAATATCCCAACGCACGGTCATTCCCGACTCCCTGTGGCAAAGGCCTGATTGTCCCGAATAAACCGATGACGCAGAAGAGCCGACGACGATTAATCTTCATGCGACAATCACCGCCAGCCCCATGACCCTGCCAGGAAGCAGCCATGCCCGATCACTCGACACCCTCGCGCCTCACGGCTTTGCAATTGACCTTCAGCATTGCCCTGGGCCTGTGGCTGGGGTTCCTTGCCATCGTGTTGACGGGCTGGCTGCTGTCCAGATTCGTGTTCAACGAACCACTGGCGCCCGTGGCCGCCGCCATCCATCAACTGGCGCAACCACCGGCGGTGCAACCACCCCCAGAGCCACCCACGCCGATGTTCGAGCAATATCAGCAAAACCTGCAAAGGAACGAGCAGCGCCAGGCGCTCGATCAGGCCCGTAGCAATCCGCACAACCTGTCCAACCCCAAGTGCCAGTTCTGGCTGCAACAGGACCAGAATGCGCCCAGTGAAAAAAGCCGCGCCAATGTGCTGCAATTCTGCGAATGATCATGAATAAACAGACCGTCCACCAGTTGATTCTCGACAAGCTCAAGATTGATCTCGACATCGCCGAGCGCGCCGCACAAACCGCCTACGAAACCGCGACCCACGAAGAAAACATCGCCGAGAACAAGTACGACACCTTGGGCCTGGAGGCGTCCTACCTCGCCGCCGGACAAGCCAGGCGCATGGAAGAAATCCGCCAGGCCCTCACCCTCTGCCAGAACCTGACGCTAAGGCCTTACGACGAGCAGCGCGGTATTCAGGTCGGCACCTTGATCGGGCTGGAAGATGAGGACGGCCGTCAGCAATGGCTGTTCCTGGGGCCGGATGCAGCGGGACTGAAGGTCTCGCTGGTGGGCCAGCCGATCACCGTCATCACCCCTCGCTCACCGCTGGGCCGCGGCCTGTTGGGCAAGTTCGAAGGGGATGAAGTAGAGATCGTGGTAGCGGGCGCCCGGCAACAGTTCGCTGTCACCGAGGCGATCTAGAAGGGTATTAGTGCACCGGCAGCTCGACGCCGTCGAACAACTCTTCGAGTTCTTGCTTATTGTGGCACTGGATGGCCTTGGCCATGACTTCCCGGGTCAGGTGCGGTGCAAATTTCTCGATGAAATCGCACATGAAACCGCGCAGGAAAGTGCCGCGCCGGAAGCCGATCTTGGTCACACTGGATTCGAACAACTCGCTGGCATCCAACACCACCAGGTCACTGTCGAGCTTGGTATCGACAGCCATCTTCGCAACGATGCCCACGCCCAGGCCCAGGCGAACGTAGGTCTTGATCACGTCGGCGTCGGCGGCGGTGAACACCACTTTCGGCGTCAGGCCACGATGGCTGAAGGCTTCATCAAGTTTGGAGCGACCCGTGAAACCGAATACGTAGGTCACGATCGGGTATTCGGCCAAGGCTTCGAGGGTCAACTTCGGCAGCTTGGTCAACGGGTGGCCCTGGGGCACGACCACGCAGCGGTTCCAGCGATAGCACGGCATCATCACCAGGTCCCCGAACAACTCCAGGGCCTCGGTGGCGATGGCGAAATCCACCGTGCCGTCGGCCGCCATCTCGGCGATCTGCATGGGCGAGCCTTGGTGCATGTGCAGCGCCACCTCGGGGTATTGCTTGATGAAATTGCTGATCACCGGCGGTAGCGCATAGCGGGCCTGGGTGTGGGTGGTGGCGATCGAGAGGGTGCCTTTTTTCTCGTTGGAGAATTCCTGGGCGATCTGCTTGATGCTTTCGACCTTGCGCAGGATCTCGCCGGCGGTGGTGATGATGCGCTCGCCGGCCGGAGTCACACGGGTCAGGTGTTTGCCACTGCGGGCGAAGACTTCGACGCCCAGCTCATCCTCCAACAGGCGGATCTGCTTGCTGATGCCAGGTTGCGACGTGTAAAGGCTTTGGGCAGTAGCGGAAACGTTGAGGTCGTGGTGCGCCACTTCCCAGATGTAGCGCAATTGTTGAAGCTTCATATGTATCCCTCAAAGCAGTTGGACGCCACGGGCATCAGCGACGGTATATAACTATATGAAAGGTTTCGACAATAAATCTAGAACTTTTTATAAAGCGCCATTATTTAGCCTCACGCCTCTCCCTGGCGTCGGCGCTGTACCAGCGGAACCAGGTAGACCGGCACCCGGGATAACTGCAATACCCGTGCAGCGGTCCTGCCCAAGGGGGTTTCACCGCTTGCCCCTTGGCAATGACTGCCTACGATCAGCAAATCGACGGAGAGTTTCGCAGCCTGCTCCAGGATGACCTGGGAAGGATCGCCCTGGTACACCCTGACCGACTTGATCAGTTTCAAGTCCTGCTGCCCTTCCCCCAACTCCTCGCGGAAACTGTCGAGCACCCGCTGTTCGATATTGGCCATCACCGTATTCAGACCTTGGCGGTGGAATTCGTTCAGCGCCTGCTCGTCGAGATAGCTTTGCAACACCGACTCGGCGAACAACCCCATCGGTTCTACCGCATGCACCACATACAACTCGGCTTCAAACGTCCGTGCTAACGCCAAGGCATGCTGCATCACATAAGGGGCGTACAGGCCCAGGTCTGTGGCGTACAGCATCGAACGAATCATGTGACCTCCTCGCGTGCCAAAATGGCGGAGATTGATTCAGCTTAGCAGTGCCTCGGGGACTGCGACGTGCGGCTTGATGCCCCGGACCCGAGGCAGTCAGGGCTTCATTTCGTTACTGATACCGTGGGGCACGTGACCGGTGGCGACCACCTCCCTGGCCAGTTCGCAATGGCCGGTCTGGTCATCGAAAAAAACATCGGCGGCGAAGGCTTCGAGGAAGGCCGATTTGGTCAGGCCGCCCAGGAACAACGACTCGTCCAGGCGAATATCCCACTCACGCAAGGTCCGGATGACCCGCTCGTGGGCCGGTGCCGAACGGGCCGTCACCAACGCCGTACGAATGGGGCAAGCGTCCTCGGGAAACTCGCGCTGCAGTGCATTGAGCGCCGCCAGGAATCCCTTGAACGGCCCGCCTCGCAGCGGCTCGCGAGCGGCCTGTCGCTCGCTGGCCTGGAAGGCTTCCAACCCATCGGCCTGATAGACCCGCTCCGACTCATCGGAAAACAGCACGGCATCGCCGTCGAAGGCAATGCGCAGTTCCTCGCTGGCCGCGCGACTGGCACCACCCGACAGGATGGTCGCAGCGGCAAACCCGGCGTCCAGGGCGCTGCGCACGTCTTCAGCGTGGGTGGATAAAAAGAGATCGCAACCGAACGCCTTGAGGTACGGGTAAGGGCTGCGGCCACCGACGAAAGCCGCGCGCGAGATCGCCAGCCCATAATGATGGATCGAGTTGAACACTCGAAGGCCGGTGTCGGCACTGTTGCGCGAAACCAGGATCACCTCGACCCGGGCACGCCCCAGATGCTCGTTGAGGTTCAGCAGCTTTTGCACCAAGGCGAAGGCGTCGCCGGGTGCCAGGACTTCGTCTTCATGCTCGATCTGGTATTGCCGATAGGCTTCGACGCCACTCGACAAGTACACCTTGTGGCTTTCCCTCAGGTCGAACAACGCCCGCGACGAGATCGCCAGTACCAGTTTGTCGTCGATGTTGTTTGCCATACCGCTCTCCTTTCGCCCGCTCAGCGGTTATATCGGTCCATGAACGCCAACGCCTGATACAAGGCTTCGATTTTCGGCAGCTCACACCCTGCCGCTTTCGCTGCCGCCAATGGCCGGCTATAGATCGCGTCCAGCTCCAGCGCACGCTTGTGGGAATAATCGTGGTACATGCTCGGCCAGTAGTCGGGCATCTTCTCGGTCATCGTGAACAGATACTCGGCATAACCCGGCGCGATGTGATGCCCGCAGGCTTGCGCACCGCGGACCACCTCCCCCATCAGTGCCTGGATCAATTCGCGGCTATGGTCGTTGGCCATCAACGGCGTGGTACTGGCGCCCAACAGAACCGAAAGGCCGTTGTATGGCACATTCCACACCAGCTTCTGCCAGCGGGCCTGTTGCAAGCCCGGCATGGCCTGGGCGTCGATACCGGCGCGGCGGAACAACGTCGTCGCCTCTTCGACGATCACCATGCGTTGTGCCTGATCGGCGCAAGGACCGCTGTGATAACCGACGTTGACCGCACCAAGGGCCTGGTGGGTGACGACACCAGGGCCGACGCGATGCACGCAGATCAGGCACAGGCCACCCAACAGGTGCAACGAATCGGGCAATAAAGGTCGAAGAGCGTCTTCGACATCCAGGCCGTTCTGCAGCAACAGGACTTTTGCACCATCAGCGGCAGCCTGGGTAATGGCCGGGGCCAGCTCGGCATTGCTGGTGGTCTTGGCGCCGACCAATAGCCAGTCGCAGGGCGGCATGTCGGCTGCCGAGCGATACGCCTGGACAGGGTTGAGGGCCAGCTCACCGTGAACCGCGCTGTCGATTCGCAAACCGGCGTCGGCCACGGCAGCAAATTCGCTGCGCAGTAAAAAGTGCACGTCAAAACCGGCACGCGCCAGCATCACGCCGTAGAACCCACCGATCGCCCCGGTGCCGATCATCCCGATCCGCGGTTTAACGCCTGCCTGCATCTTTGCAACTCCTCTGGTAAACGGCCCCTGCACACTATCAGCGCGAGCCGCATGGCGTGCAATCTTCATTACATCTGTTCACGAATCTGTTGCAGGGCCCTCTCCAAAGCCTTTTCCCCAGCCCATAGGGCATTAAACCCGTCCTCGCCCATTGTCGAGCCACCTCGTAACGCGATAAGGTTCGGCTCCCCGACGCGCTTAAAATCCGCTGTGCACCGCCGCTCGGGGATCGCTGGCGGCCGGCACCCGTGACCTGACGAGTAACACGATGGCTGATTTACCGATCAACGACCTTAACGTCGCCTCCAACGAGACCCTCATCACGCCTGACCAGCTCAAGCGCGATATCCCCCTGAGCGACGCTGCCCTGCGCACCGTGACCAAGGGCCGGGAAGTCATCCGCAACATTCTGGACGGCACCGATCATCGCCTGTTCGTGGTCATCGGGCCCTGCTCGATCCATGACATCAAGGCCGCCCACGAATACGCCGAGCGCCTCAAGGTGCTGGCAGCGGAAGTCTGCGACACCTTGTACCTGGTCATGCGGGTGTATTTCGAGAAGCCTCGGACCACCGTCGGCTGGAAAGGCCTGATCAACGACCCGTACCTGGATGACTCCTTCAAGATCCAGGACGGCCTGCACATCGGTCGTCAACTGCTGCTGGACCTGGCCGAAATAGGCCTGCCCACGGCCACCGAAGCCCTGGACCCGATCTCGCCGCAATACTTGCAGGACCTGATCAGTTGGTCGGCCATCGGCGCGCGCACCACCGAGTCCCAGACCCACCGCGAAATGGCCTCCGGCCTGTCGTCGGCAGTGGGCTTCAAGAACGGCACCGACGGCGGCCTCACCGTGGCGATCAACGCCTTGCAGTCGGTCTCCAGCCCACACCGTTTCCTGGGTATCAACCAGGAAGGTGGCGTGTCGATCGTCACCACCAAGGGCAACGCCTACGGTCACGTGGTTCTGCGCGGTGGCAACGGCAAGCCGAACTACGATTCGGTCAGCGTTGCGTTGTGTGAACAGGCGCTGAACAAAGCCAAGATCAAACCGAACATCATGGTCGACTGCAGCCACGCCAACTCCAACAAGGACCCGGCACTGCAACCGCTGGTGATGGAGAACGTGGCCAACCAGATCCTGGAAGGCAACCAGTCGATCATCGGCCTGATGGTCGAAAGCCACTTGAACTGGGGCTGCCAGGCCATCCCGAAAGACCTCGCCGACTTGCAGTACGGCGTCTCCATCACCGATGCCTGCATCGACTGGAGCGCCACCGAGAACACCCTGCGCAGCATGCATGCCAAGCTCAAGGATGTGTTGCCGAAGCGGCAGCGTGGCTGAGAAAGATCGCAGCCTCGTTTCACTCGACAGCTCCTACGCAGCTCCTACACCGCCCCTACGCATATTTGGAGCGGGATGTAGGAGTTGGCGAAGCCTGCGATCTTCTGCGCTCCTCCAGACACAAAAAAACGCCGGGCTTTTCAGCCCGGCGTTTTTTTATGGGAATCCGTTTTCTCAGAGTTTCGCCGCGTGCCGCTGGTGACGCTCCATGTAACGCTCCACGTAGGAGCAGGACGGGATCACCGTGTAGCCCATTTCTTCGGCGTACTGCAGCGCCCTTTCGGTCAACGCCGCCGCGATGCCCCTGCCGCGCAAGGCGTTGGGCACAAAAGTGCGATAGATATCCAGGGTCTGCTTGCCCAGGTCCATATAGGTCAGATAGGCACGATGACCGTCCACATTGGTCTCGAACTGATGACCGGCCTGGTCATGGTGGATGGTAACCGCCTCGCTCATCACTACTCCTCGCGGGTCTGAATGCCGACCCCTACCTTACCGATGTTTTTCCGGCGAAGGAACATCTACGCCACCCCGTGCCTGCCTGGTCACCGAGCGCCAAAACCGATCCGCTCAAACCCGAGCACGTCGTGAATAGTAGGCACCAATGACGTAAATGCTCAAGACACGCCTGTCATCGAGGGGTAAACCTCGTCGGGTTTATCGATTGAGCGCCATGGGCGCGCTGCAGTCGGTCACGGTGCAATAGCTGAACATCGCCAGTTGTTGAGTCTTGAGACGAGCGCGCCTAGTTAAAGTCACCGCCAATACCAATAAAGATGCCTGGGACACTGCACAAAAAATGTACAAAAGTGTAGGAGAATCAATAAACAACGGCGTTAGCGAGGGCTGCAAGAGTTCTCCGCCGCTGCGGAACTTTTTTTCGTTGACGCGCTCCAGCCAAGGGCTTTGGGGTGAATATTTTTTAAACACCTCTTGGAAAAGTTGCTCGAAAAAGAATCACCGCCTACAATTTTTTTGCTTCTTGCGCTACGTCAGTTTACTTACTACAAGTAATGGGTAGTATGTACGCCGGCTAACTCCTCAGTCTGGGGAGACAGTCACTAATAGAATGTCCTTGAAGGGGAACACGATGAACAACGTTCTGAAATTCTCTGCTCTGGCTCTGGCCGCAGTTCTGGCTACCGGTTGCAGCAGCGTATCGAAAGAAACCGAAGCACGTCTGACTGCTACCGAAGACGCAGCAGCTCGCTCCCAGGCTCGTGCAGACGAAGCTTATCGTAAAGCTGATGAAGCTCTGGCTGCTGCTCAAAAAGCACAACAGACTGCTGACGAAGCTAACGAGCGTGCTCTGCGCATGCTGGAAAAAGCTAGCCGCAAGTAATAGTCCTTCGGGATTGTTATCGAGCCGACCCATTTTTGGGTCGGCTTTTTTTTGACTTGAGAGCTATTGCCCAGTGTTTTCCCAGGCAATAAAAAACCCGCCAACATCGCGAAACGTCGACGGGTTGTTATCGAGACCTTTACTGCTGCAAATCGATCGGCGCGCTCGTGACCATCGGCGTCGAGGTATTCGGAACAGCGATTTGCACCGGCATGCCATCTTCGGCCGCCACCACATCCCGCACCACATCCCAGTCCATGCGCAAGTTGCTGGTGATGTCTTCACGCTTGAGCATCGCGTTGATCACCGCGGTGTGCTTGTCCACCACCGACGGGTTGCCCTTGTCGTCCAACGGTGTGTGAGCTTCCAGGTACACCTTGCCACCGCTCAAGCCCAGCTTGTAGGGCTCGCTGATGATCCGCACCGATGTGCCCACCGGCACCATGCCGGCCATTTCCAGTACGTTGTTGTTGAACATCCGGAAGCAGCCGTGGCTGGTCCGCATGCCGATGCCGAACTTCTTGTTCGAACCATGGATCAGGTAGCCAGGGGTGCCCAGGGTGAACTTGAAGGGACCCAGCGGGTTATCTGGGCCGGCGGGCACGACATTGGGTAGCGGGTCGCCGTCAGCGGCGTGTTCGGCCTTGATCGATGCCGGCGGGGTCCAGGTCGGGTTCGGCGTCTTGGCAATGATACTGGTGTGGGCGATCGGCGACCCCCAGCCCTCGCGCCCAATCCCCAGCGGAAAGGTGTAGACCACGTTCCGCCCCTTGGGGAAATAGTAGAGACGGTACTCGGCAAGGTTGATCACGATGCCTTCGCGCGGGCCCGGCGGCAGGATGAAGCGAGTCGGCAGGACGATCTCGGCGCCGGCGCCCGGCAACCAGGGATCGACCCCCGGGTTGGCGGCGACCATCTCGTTGTAGCCCAGGTCATGGGTGGTGCCCAGGTCGGCGAAGGTGTCTTCGTATTTGGCCTTGATCACCTGCACCTGGCCAACGATGTCTTCACCCGGCGGTGGCAGAGGCAGCTCCAGGGCGGCAACGGGGCCCACCACACACAGGGCGGCAAGAGACAGGCAGCGGGCGACGGCAGGCAAGCGCGGCAACATCCGGGAAATCCTTCGCAGATCGAACTGGGGTATGAAAACGGCGATTGTACACTGCCACCTGTTATTTCGGGGAGAGCGGTACAGCGGCGTCCGATGCACAGCATTGTTTCAGGCGCTCACACAGATGAAGGGTTCGACACAAATCCCTGTGGGTGGGTCTGCTTGCATTTATGTTGAATGTGCCGCTGCCATCGCGAGCAGGCTCGCTCACAAGGGACATGTCGGGAATCCGGATTACAGCTCGAACCGCAGCTCCGGCCAGATTGGCGAGGTGCCGCGCTTCTGGGACTCCAGAATCGCCCGGCACAACGAGCACAGGCGCTGATCCTGGAAAATCTTGCGATCGACGCTCGACCAGCGCGGCTGGGCCGGCAGCAGGCTGCCGCAGAGGGTCCGGTCGGCCGAGCCACCCAGCTCCAACTGCCGGGTCACCAGGTGCACCCGTACTTCCTGGCAGGCGAAAAGATCCAGCTGCTCGTCAGGCTCGATCAGTTGGTAGGCAAACAGGGACCAGGCGGGACGCGGCATCGGGGGCTCCAAATCGGGGGCGCCACATTAGCCGAAAGCCCGTCTGTAGAAAAGCGTCAAAGCAGCGGTTTCAGTGTCGGCCAGACATTTTCCAGCAACTTGCCCTGGGCCGCGACGGACGGGTGCAATCCGTCGCCTTGCATCATGGTCGGGACGCCACCGATGTCCTTGAGAAAAAACGGCACCAACGGGACTTTTTTCTCCTCGGCCAGGGTGCTATAGACCCGAGCAAAGGCATCGGTGTAGCGCCGTCCGTAATTGGGTGGCAGTTGCATGCCCAGCAAAAGCACCTGGGCACCGCTCGCGCGGGCGCTGTCTATCATCGCTGCAAGGTTTTGTTGCAATTGCGTTGGCGGCTGTCCGCGCAAGCCATCGTTGCCGCCCAGCTCCAGGATCACCAGGTCCGGCTTATGGGCTGCAAGCAGCGCCGGCAGCCGCGCCTGACCTCCGGCACTGGTGTCGCCACTGATGGAGGCGTTGACCACTTTATCGTCAAAACCCTCGGCCTTGAGCCGTTGCTCGAGCAACGACACCCACCCTTGCCGGGTATCCAGGCCGAAAGCCGCGCTGATACTATCGCCAACGATCAGGACTGTACCCGCCGCTGCGTTCTGGGCCATGCACATCAAGGCCAGGCCGGCACTCAAAAACCACACACGCATCGGACTCTCCATGGGCTCAAGCATTCTCACCGCGACAGACCTTAGCAAAGTGGTCTCCAGCGCGGAAGGTGAACTGACCATCTTGCACGAACTCAGCCTGGAACTGAACAAAGGCGATAGCCTGGCCATCGTCGGCGCGTCCGGTTCCGGAAAATCCACCCTCCTGGGCTTGCTGGCCGGCCTCGACCTGCCTAGCAGCGGTGAAGTGACGCTCGCCGGCCAGGCCCTCAGCGCACTGGATGAAGACCAGCGTGCACGGATCCGCGCAGAGCATGTCGGTTTCGTCTTCCAGTCGTTCCAATTGCTCGACAGCCTCAATGCACTGGAAAACGTCATGCTGCCGCTGGAACTGGACGGACGCAAGGATGCCCGCGAACGGGCCACCCAACTGTTGCAGCGCGTCGGCCTGGGCCTGCGCCTGACGCACTCGCCGCGTCAGCTCTCCGGCGGCGAACAACAACGCGTGGCGATTGCCCGCGCCTTTGCCGCCGAACCCGACGTGCTGTTTGCCGACGAACCCACCGGCAACCTCGACAGCCACACTGGCGAACGCATCAGCGACCTGTTGTTCGAATTGAACAAGGAACGCGGCACGACCCTGGTGCTGGTAACCCATGATGAACGCTTGGCGCATCGCTGCCGGCGCCTGATCCGACTTGAAGCCGGCGAGATGGTCGCCCCTCTGGAGCCTTGATGGCACGCTTGCCGCTGTTGCGCCTGTTCAGTCTCGCTGTCCGTCAATTGCTTCGCGATGCTCGCGCCGGTGAGTTGCGGGTGTTGTTCTTCGCCCTGCTCGTGGCCGTGGCGGCCAGTACCGCCATCGGTTACTTCGGTGCCCGCCTCAACGGCGCGATGATGATGCGCGCCACCGAGTTCCTCGGTGCCGACCTGCTGCTCGAAGGCAGCTCTCCCGCCCGCCCGGAACAGATCCGCAGCGGCACCGAACTGGGGCTGGAACACGCCCGGGTCGTGGAGTTCTCCAGTGTCGTGGCCACCGACAATGGTATCCAGCTGTCCAGCGTCAAGGCGGCTGATGACAGCTACCCCTTGCGCGGCGAGCTGAAAAGCACCCCAACCCCGTTCGCCCCGGAAGAAACCGGCGGACGTCCGAACCCTGGCGAGGCCTGGGTCGAAGCCCGGCTGCTGACCGCACTGGACCTGAAGATCGGCGACAGCATCGACGTCGGCAACCAGACCTTGCGCCTGAGCCGCGTACTGACGTATGAACCCGATCGCGCCGGCAACTTCTACAGCCTCACCCCGCGGGTGCTGATCAACCTCAAGGACCTGGAAGCCACTGGCGTGGTCCAACCGGGCAGCCGTGTCAGCTATCGCGACCTGTGGCGTGGCCCGGCACCGTCGCTGCAAACCTACCGCGACCTGGTCAAGCCTGGCCTTGAACCCAATCAGCGCTTGCAGGATGCCCGCGACGGCAACCGGCAGATCGGTGGTGCCCTGGGCAAGGCCGAACGCTACCTGAACATGGCCAGCCTGGTGGCGGTGTTGCTGTCCGGCGTCGCCGTCGCGCTCTCGGCCAACCGCTTTGCCACCCGACGTTTCGATGCCAGCGCGCTGCTGCGCTGCCTGGGCCTGTCACGCCGGGAAACCATGGTGCTGTTCAGCCTGCAATTGACGGTGTTGGGCCTGCTCGCCAGTATCAGTGGCGCCCTGCTCGGCTGGATCGCCCAGTTGGGCCTGTTCGCCCTGCTGCATGACCTGCTGCCCGCCACCGTTCCGCCGGGGGGCCTGCTGCCGGCGATCGCCGGGATCGGTACCGGGCTGGTGGCGTTGGCAGGGTTCGCCCTGCCGCCACTGGCAGCGCTGGGTCGGGTACCGCCGTTGCGCGTACTGCGCCGGGACATGCTGCCGATCCCCTCCAGCTCCTGGGTGATCTACGGTGCGGCGCTGGGCGCCTTGGGCCTGATCATGTGGCGCCTGAGCCTGGACCTGGTCCTCACCTTCGCCCTGCTGGGCGGTGGCGTCGTGGCCGCCCTGGTGCTTGGCGGCTTGTTGCTGCTGCTGCTCCAGAGCCTGCGTCGCCTGCTGGCCCGCGCCTCCCTGCCCTGGCGGCTGGGCCTCGGCCAATTGCTCCGTCACCCCTTGGCGGCGGCCGGCCAGGCCCTGGCGTTCGGCCTGATCCTGTTGTCCATGGCGTTGATCGCGCTGTTACGCGGCGAATTGCTGGACACCTGGCAAAACCAGTTGCCAAAAAACGCCCCGAACTACTTCGCCCTGAACATCCTGCCCAACGACAAACAGGCCTTCACCGACAAGCTGCTGGCACTGTCGGCGCAATCGGCGCCGCTCTACCCCGTGGTTCCCGGACGCCTCATCAGCATCAATGGCGAACCGGCGACAGAGTTCGTCACCAAGGACTCGGCGGGTGACCGGGCGCTGCAACGTGACCTGAGCCTGACCTGGGCGGCGGACCTGCCGGCGGGCAACATCGTCACCGCTGGGACCTGGTGGCCGCAGCAGCCACCGGACGACATCCCCGGGGTTTCGGTGGAAGGCAAGGTGGCCGAGAACCTCAAGATCAAACTGGGCGACCGCCTGGTGTTCAGCGTGGGCGGCGTCAACCGTGAAGCGAAGGTCACCAGCCTGCGGGAGATCAACTGGGACAATTTCCAGCCCAACTTCTTCATGATCTTCCAGCCCGGCACCTTGAAGGATCTGCCGACGACCTATCTCACCAGTTTCTACCTGGCGCCGGGCCACGACCAACAGATCGTCGACCTGTCCCGAGCCTTTCCGGCGGTGACGATCCTGCAAGTCGAGGCTTTGCTCGAGCAACTGCGCAGCATTCTGGCCCAGGTGACCCTGGCGGTGGAATATGTGTTGCTGTTTGTACTGGCAGCGGGGATGGCGGTGCTGTTTTCCGGCCTGCAAGCGACCCTCGACGAGCGCATTCGCCAAGGCGCGCTATTGCGCGCACTGGGCGCCGAACGGCCCCTGCTGGTCAAGGCCCGGCGCATCGAGTTCGGCCTGCTCGGCGCCGTCAGTGGCCTGCTTGCGGCCCTGGGTTCGGAACTGGTGAGCCTGGTGCTTTACCGGTACGCCTTCGACCTGCCCTGGCATCCGCATCCATGGCTGTTGGCATTGCCACTGCTGGGGGCCTTGCTGATCGGCACGGCCGGAGTGTTTGGCACCCGTCGAGCGCTCAATGCCAGCCCGCTGACAGTATTGCGCGAGGGTTGATAGACTCCCGGCTTCGCTAATACAAGAAGTTGCCATGAGCCGCTATCGCCCTCCCCGCACCGCCGGCACCGCGCTGATCACCCCCGAGGGTGAAGCGCGGATGCGCGCTGAATTCCATGAGCTGTGGCATGTGCGCCGCCCCCAGGTGACCCAGGCGGTCAGCGAGGCAGCGGCCCAGGGTGATCGTTCGGAAAACGCCGAATACACCTACGGCAAGAAGATGCTGCGGGAAATCGACAGTCGCGTGCGTTTCCTCACCAAGCGCCTTGAGGCGCTCAAAGTGGTCAGTGAAAAACCCAGCGATCCGAACAAGGTGTACTTCGGTGCCTGGGTGACAGTCGAGGATGAGGATGGCAACGAAGCCCGCTATCGCATCGTGGGGCCCGATGAATTGGACTTGAAGCAGAACCTGATCAGCATCGACTCACCGCTGGCAAGGGCATTGATCGGCAAGGCCCTGGATGCCGAGGTCAGCGTCCAGACGCCTACCGGCGAGAAACGGGTCTACATCGTGGACATCGCGTATCCGTAATCCTCGCCTCAGCGGCGCGTGATCAATCCCTGCCGGGCGACACGGGTCAACTGCCGGATCATTTCAGGAGCGTCCGCCGCACAGGGGGACTGGATGACAGCCAGGTCGAAACTGTCATTGGCGAACCGCGCCAGTGACTCGCCGTCTTCGACAAACTGGATCAGGAAAGCAGCGGGCCCATGGTTACGACGCGGCCAGCCGTCGAGATAGCGCAAAAGCGTTGGCTGGTGAGTGCCGCCCAGGAGAATTTTCGGATTGCGTTGCACAAGGTTCGCCGTAATCGGCGCAAGACGTACTAGGGGGCTGGGTGCGTTCATCGTGTCGTGTCTCTGCCTCAAAAGTCTGCATGGCAGGTGAGAGGCAACACCGAACCAGCGCTTTAGCGGTATTTCGAAGCCTTGTCTTCGGCTTCTATCGGCGACTGGATTGAGTCACCTGGCGCCCCGCAAGTAGCTGTTTAAATCGGCGCATGAGCGGCATCCTAGAGAAGCTGACTGGCCAGTGTCAAGAATCACTCCGCATAAAAAGGCCCGTCTTGTACCTAATGCTGTTCACCTAAGCCACCATTATTGAAGATTCTGATTATCTGTTCCGAGAGGCATGGTTTGGTGTGTATATCCATTGCTGCGGTAACGGCTGCTTAGGGTTCCGCTCTTACAGCGGGTCACTTTTGGAAGAGCGCCAAAAGTAACCAAAAGCGCTTTGCCCCACCACTCGGTGCCTCGCCTAGGCTCGGCATGCCCTCACTCCGGCATTGCTCCGTGGGCCGCCGCGAAGGGCCATCCATGGCCCAGCGCGGCTACCTCGGCATCCATGCCGAGGTGCCCACTGCGCAATGCCTGCGTTCGGCCAGCGTGGTTAACGGGGCGCCCCAGATCAAGATCTAAAGCAAGAGCAAGAGCAAGACCGGGGGACACATGCCAGCATTTTTGGGGCTGAGCCACCGCTATCGCGAGCAAGCTCGCTCCCACACAGAATCTCCAGTGAACACAAAATTATGTCCGACACAAAACCACTGTGGGAGATTCTATGGTGCAGGGCTACCCCTTAAATGCCCTTCGGTAAGTATTCGCTCTGGTTCTTCAGCAGGGCGAATACTACTCGGGCAAGCTTGCGGGCCAGTGCCACTAATGCTT
>NZ_CAXAPG010000053.1:0-16579 GCF_963970585.1 Pseudomonas sp. RL_105y_Pfl2_101 | reverse complement strand
CGGCGCTTGGGTGAAAGGAGGAGGGGTGAAATCTCCCACGGTCTGTACTGCGGCTAACAGTCAGAATCGAGCTTTGTCCCTCCTCCTCCCTTCAAGTCCTACCATACAAGCGAGCTTGCTCGCGATGGCGGCAGCACATTCGATACTCCATTGGCTGACCTACCGCTATCGCGAGCAAGCTCGCTCCCAGCAGGATGGCGTTCAACCATTACTCCTACCGTAACGATCCATCGTCGAGCTTGATTGATGCCCGCGCCATAACACTCCTAAGGTGAGCCCCACGACAGCGAACCCGTGGAGTGGTCATGACAATAACAATATCCCCTGACTCGCGCTGGACGCGGCGGCGCAGCGAAAAGCAGCGGCGTCTCGGGCTGGTGAAGGGGCTTGCTGACGGTGTGGTGCTGCCCACCGACAAGATCGTTGCCGCGCTGCAAGCGTTGATCCTGCCCGGCGATCGTGTGGTGCTGGAGGGCAATAACCAGAAGCAAGCGGATTTCCTCTCGCGCTCCCTGGCCAAGGCCGATCCGAGCAAGCTGCATGATTTGCACATGATCATGCCCAGCGTCGGGCGGTCCGAACACCTGGACCTGTTCGAACGCGGCATCGCCCGCAAGCTCGATTTCTCCTTCGCCGGCACCCAGAGCCTGCGCATCAGCCAGTTGCTCGAAGACGGCCTGCTGGAAATCGGCGCGATCCACACCTACATCGAACTCTATGCCCGGCTGGTGGTGGACCTGATTCCCAATGTGGTGCTCTCGGCCGGTTTCATGGCCGACCGCGCAGGCAATATCTACACCGGCCCCAGCACCGAAGACACGCCGGCGCTGATCGAGCCGGCGGCCTTCAGTGACGGCATCGTCATTGTCCAGGTCAACCAGTTGGTGGATGACGTCAGCGACCTGCCGCGAGTCGACATCCCGGCGTCCTGGGTCGATTTCGTGGTGGTGGCCGACAAGCCGTTCTACATCGAGCCGCTGTTCACCCGCGACCCGCGCCACATCAAGCCTGTGCATGTGTTGATGGCGATGATGGCGATCCGCGGGATCTACGAAAAGCACAACGTCCAGTCCCTCAATCACGGCATCGGTTTCAACACGGCCGCCATTGAATTGATCCTGCCGACCTACGGCGAATCCCTTGGCCTGAAGGGAAAAATCTGCCGCAACTGGACCCTTAATCCGCACCCGACCCTGATCCCGGCCATCGAAAGCGGTTGGGTTGAAAGTGTGCATTGCTTTGGCACCGAGCTAGGCATGGAAAGCTACATCGCCGCCCGGCCGGACGTGTTCTTTACCGGCCACGACGGCTCGCTGCGCTCCAACCGCATGGTCTGCCAACTGGCCGGGCAGTACGCGGTGGACCTGTTCATCGGCGCTACCCTGCAAGTGGACGGCGACGGCCATTCCTCCACCGTGACCCGCGGCCGATTGGCCGGCTTCGGCGGTGCGCCGAACATGGGCCACGACCCGCGCGGCCGTCGTCACGGCACGCCGGCCTGGCTCGATATGCGCCACGGCGATGGCGAGGCACCGCTGCTCGAACGCGGCAAGAAGCTGGTGGTGCAGATGGTCGAGACGTTCCAGGAGGGCGGCAAACCGACCTTCGTCGAGACCCTCGATGCGGTGGAGGTGGCGAAGAAAGCCGGCATGTCCCTGGCACCGATCATGATCTACGGCGATGACGTCACCCATCTGCTGACCGAAGAGGGCATTGCCTACTTGTACAAGGCCCGCTCCCTGGGAGAGCGCCAGGCAATGATCGCCGCCGTGGCCGGCGTCACGGCCATTGGCTTGCGCCATAACCCGAAAGACACCGCGCGCATGCGCCGCGAAGGGCTGATTGCCTTGCCCGAAGACCTCGGCATCCGCCGCACCGACGCCACCCGCGAACTGCTCGCGGCCAAGAGCGTGGCCGACCTGGTGGAGTGGTCCGGTGGCCTCTACAACCCGCCCGCCAAGTTCAGGAGCTGGTAAATGCACGCCTTCAACCTGCAACCGAACAAACTGTCGTTGGCCGAGCGCCTGGCGGATATGGCGGTGGATGCGCTGATCGACGAAGCCGACCTCTCGCCTAAACCGGCCTTGGTGGACCGTCGTGGCAATGGTGCCCACACCGACCTGCACTTGGGCCTGATGCACGCTTCGGCACTGTCGCTGTGGCCGGCGTTCAAGGAAATGGCCGAAGCCGCCCTCGACTGTGGCGAGATCGGCCTACCGTTACGCGAAGCCCTCGGGCGCATCGGTCGTGAAGGTGAAGCTTCGATGCTCACCACCACTGGCGGCGTCAACACACACCGGGGCGCGATCTGGGCCTTGGGCCTGTTGGTCGCTGCGGCAGCGCTGGAACCTGAATCCTGCGTCGCTGGCGCCGTCACTTTACGTGCTGCCCGCCTGGCCTTGCTCAACGACCGCGATGCGCCTCAACCCTTGAGCCATGGCGCCCAGGTGGCTCAGCGCTACGGCGTGCGCGGTGCCCGGGAAGAAGCACAGCTGGCGTTCCCGGCGGTGACCGGCCTGGGCCTGCCGCAACTCAAGCGCAGTCGCGCGGCGGGCGTGGGTGAGCAGAATGCCCGGCTCGATGCCTTGCTGGCGATCATGACCACCTTGGCCGATACCTGCGTGCTTTATCGCGCCGGTGAATCGGGCTTGCAGGCCATGCAACAGGGCGCCAAGGCGGTGCTCGATGCCGGTGGCAGTGCGAGCCTGGGTGGTCGTCGCCAATTGCACGCGCTGGACCAACAACTGATCGCCTTGAATGCCTCGCCCGGTGGCGCTGCCGACCTGCTCGCCGCCTGCCTGTTCCTTGACCGTATCGAACGCGGCGATGGCCTCTTCCCTGGAGTGTGCTGATGGAAACCTTATCCTTTGAATTCCCTGCCGGGCAGCCGCCACGGGGGCGGGCGCTGGTGGGCTGTGTCGGCTCGGGCGACCTGGAAGTGCTGATCGAGCCCGGGGTGGCGGGCAAGCTGACCATCCAGGTGCAGACCTCGGTCAACGGCAGTGAACAACGTTGGCAGCACCTGTTCGCCCGGATGTTCGACGGCCAGACACCGCCGGCCTTGTCCATCGACATCCACGATTTCGGCGCCACCCCTGGCGTGGTGCGTTTGCGCCTGGAGCAAGGCTTCGAGGAGATCGGCCATGACTGACAGTGCCGCGTTGCTCAACAAGCACAGCTTCGTCGAACTCGGTGCTCGGCAACGGGCCAAGTCCTTGCTCGATGCCGGTACGTTTCGCGAGTTGCTCGACCCGTTCCAGCGAGTCATGTCGCCGTGGCTGTTGCGCCAGGGCGTGGTGCCGCAAAGCGATGACGGCGTGGTGATCACCAAGGGTACGCTCGCCGGCCTGCCCGTGGTGATTGCCGCCATCGAAGGCGCGTTCCAGGGCGGCAGCCTCGGCGAAGTCGGCGGGGCGAAGATTGCCGGTGCGCTGGAACTGGCCGCGCAGGACAACCGCAAGGGTATCCCGACCCGCGCCGTATTGCTGCTGGAAACCGGCGGCGTGCGTTTGCAGGAGGCCAACCTCGGGCTCGCGGCGATTGCCGAGATTCATTCGGCGATTGTCGACCTGCGCCAATACCAGCCGGTGGTCGGCGTGGTGGCCGGTAGCGTCGGCTGTTTTGGTGGCATGTCCATCGCCGCCGGGCTGTGCAGTTATCTGCTGGTGACCCAGGAAGCGCGGCTGGGCCTGAACGGCCCACAAGTGATTGAACAGGAGGCCGGGATCGACGAATACGACTCCCGTGACCGGCCGTTCATCTGGAGCCTGACCGGCGGTGAACAGCGGTTCGCCACGGGATTGGTGGACCGTTATGTGGCCGACGATGTGAAGCAGATCCGCCAACAGGTCGGCCAGTTGCTGCACCTGGGCGTTCCGGCACAACACCGCAGCGGCCAGGCCGAGCTGTTCCTGCAACGCCTGGCCCGCTTGGACACTGACGTGCAAATCGAACCGGCCGCGGTTCGCCAGCTGTATCAGGGAGAACGCTCATGAGTGCCTATTCATTGAGAGGCTTGCGCTGGTTCGAGGCCTTGGGTAGCGACGCCAAACCGCTGGAAGGCCTGCCGGCTTCGTTGAAAGGCGCTGACGTCAGGCTGGGCGAGCAAACCGTGCGCCTGCTGGCGGTGGTGGCGGATCCCGACAGTCGCTTTCCCCGTGCTCGCAATGGCGAAGTCGGTTTGCTGGAGGGCTGGGGTTTGGCTAAAGCGGTGGACGACGCCATTGACGCCGACCGCGATGCAGTCAACAAGCGCCCGCTGATCGCCATTATCGATGTACCGAGCCAGGCCTATGGCCGGCGCGAAGAAGCCCTGGGCATTCATCAGGCCTTGGCCGGTGCGGCGGACAGTTATGCCCGTGCGCGACTGGCCGGGCATCCGGTGATTGGTTTGCTGGTGGGCAAGGCCATGTCGGGGGCGTTCCTGGCCCACGGCTACCAGGCCAACCGCCTGATTGCCCTGCGTGACCCGGGCGTGATGGTCCACGCCATGGGCAAGGCCTCGGCGGCGCGGGTGACTTTGCGCAGCGTCGAGGCGCTTGAGGCGCTGGCTGCCAGTGTGCCGCCGATGGCCTACGACATCGACAGCTTTGCCAGTTTGGGTCTGTTGTGGGAAACCTTGTCGGTGGCGCAGATCGAGCACCCGACGGCGGCGGATCTGGCCCGGGTGACGGATTGCCTGCAACAGGCGATCAACGATGTTGCCGGGGCATCTCGGGACTTGAGCAGTCGCCTCGGTGCGACCCATCGCGCGGCTTCCAGCACCGTGCGCCAGCTACTGAGAGCGCAGTGGTGAATACGTATCTGGCCCATGACCTGCTCTGGGGGATGACCCCGGAGCAGGTGCCTGCGGGTGCGCCGGCATGGGTGGTCGAATCGATTGCCGCCGCTCAACCGGCGGTGGTTCGGCGCGCGCTGACGGCACCGGATCAAATCGCGGTCGGCGTGCGCGGGCGCTTGCGCGAACAGCGTTATGCAACGTCGATGGCGGTCGCGGCGATTTCCCGTCGAGCTCGGCCGGAAGACCTCTGTCACGTCCCGTCGACTCGCCACGTGCCGGCCCTGCAGGCGCTGTCCCGGCTGCGCCCGCTGCTCGATGCCAGTGGCTGGGTCTGGGGCGTCAGCGGCAGCGCCGGTTTTGAGCTCGCCACGGGCGTCGAGGCGCTGCATGAACGCAGCGACCTGGATTTGATTCTGCGGATGCCGCATTTTCTGGATCGTCTCCAGGCCAAGGAATTGCTGGCGCAACTGGAGGCCTCGGTCTGCGTCGTGGACCTGCAATTGCAAACGCCCTGCGGTGCCGTCGCCTTGCGCGAGTGGGCGGGGTCGTCGCGGCGGGTCTTGCTCAAGGATGATGTGCAGGCACGGCTGGTGAGCGATCCTTGGCAGCCTTCATTGGAGCCCGTCGCGTGAGTAGCCTCTTCGTCTTTCCCGGCCAGGGTGCGCAGCGCGTGGGCATGCTCCATGATCTGGCGCCGCAAGTCCTCGACGAGGCAGGTCACGTGCTCGGTGAGGACGTGTTGCAACTGGACAGCGCCGAGGCGTTGCAGTCGACCCGCGCGGTTCAGCTGTGTTTGCTGATCGCCGGCGTGGCGGCGTCCCGTCAACTGTTGGAACAGGCCCCGGCGCCGGACTACGTCGCGGGGCTGTCCATCGGCGCGTATCCAGCGGCGGTGGTGGCGGGTGCGCTGGGGTTCGAGGATGCGTTGCGGCTGGTCAGCCTGCGCGGCGAATTGATGCAGCAGGCGTATCCGCAAGGCTACGGCATGAGCGCGATCATCGGCCTGGACCTCGCGGCAGTGGAAGCGTTACTGGCGCAGGTGCACAGCGACAGCCCCCCGGTCTACCTGGCCAACATCAACGCGGATAGTCAGGTAGTCATCGCCGGCAGCGACGAGGCCATGAGCAACGTTACCAGGCAGGCGCGAAGCCTGGGTGCCGCAAAGGCCTGTCGGCTGGCGGTGAGCGTGCCGTCCCATTGTCCGTTGCTGGAAGCACCGGCCCGGGCATTGGCCCAGGCATTTGCCGACGTGCCGTTGAAAGCGCCGGCCTTGGGTTATCTCAGCGGTAGCCGTGCGCGACCGGTGATCAACGCCGAGGCCTTGCGCGACGACCTGGCGTTCAACATGTGCCGCGTGGTGGATTGGCGCGGCACGGTGCAAAGCGCCTACGAGCGCGGCGTGCGATTACAGATCGAGCTGCCGCCCGGTGCGGTGCTGACCGCCCTGGCGCGCCGGGTGTTCGAACAGGGCACTGTCATGGCGTTCGACGGTGCCCGGCTCGACACCTTGCAGGCGCTGTTGCGTGAGGAGGGAAACCGCCACCCCTAAACCACCGACTCAAGCTGGCGAAGCACAAAAACAACAACTTCGACGATGCACTTTGAGGACTACAACAATGATTATCTACGGTGTGGCATTTTTGGCCTTTTGTACCCTGGCGGGTATTTTTATCGGTGAGCTGCTGGGCAAGCTGATCGGCGTGCCGGCCAACGTCGGCGGCGTCGGCATTGCGATGCTGTTGTTGATCGGCCTGGGCAGCTACCTGAGCAAGCGCGGCCTGTTCAAGGGCAAATCCGAGGCCGGCGTGGAATTCTGGAGTGCGATCTACATTCCCATCGTGGTCGCGATGGCGGCGCAGCAAAACGTCTACGGCGCGCTCAAGGGGGGACCGATGGCGATTCTGGCCGGGACCCTGGCGGTGGTGATTGCCTTTGCGATGGTGCCGGTGCTGGTGCGCATTGGCAACAAAGGGCCTCAGGCTGATGTTTCCGTTAAGACGGTCGGGTGATTGCCATGTACGAATCCATGATGAAAGTCATCACCAGTTACAGCCTGATCAGCGGTTTTGCCATTGTAGGCATCACCATGTGGGTGTCCTACTGGATCAGCGACACGTTCACCAAAGGCCGCCTGCATGGCTCGGCCATCGCCATTCTCCTGGGGCTGGTGCTCTCCTACATTGGCGGGGCAATGACCGGTGGGCAGAAGGGCGTGGTGGACATTCCGCTGCTGTCCGGGATCGGCTTGCTGGGCGGTGCGATGCTGCGGGACTTCGCCATCGTCGCCACGGCGTTTGGCGTGAGTGTCGAAGAACTCAAGCGCGCCGGCTTCGTCGGGGTGCTGGCGTTGTTTGTCGGCGTCGCTACGTCGTTCATTGCCGGGGTGGGCGTGGCGATGGCCTTCGGTTACACCGATGCGGTGAGCCTGACCACCATTGGCGCCGGGGCGGTGACGTACATCGTCGGGCCAGTGACTGGAGCGGCGATTGGTGCCAGTTCCGAAGTGATGGCGCTGTCCATTGCCGCCGGGTTGATCAAGGCCATCCTGGTGATGGTGGCGACGCCATTCGTGGCACCGTTGATTGGCCTGAATAATCCACGCAGTGCGGTAATTTTCGGTGGCTTGATGGGCACCTCCAGCGGTGTGGCCGGTGGGTTGGCGGCCACCGATCCAAAGCTGGTGCCGTATGGCTGCCTGACGGCGGCGTTCTATACGGCGCTTGGGTGCTTGTTGGGGCCTTCGTTGTTGTTTCTGATCATGCGGGGGTTGATGGGGTAGGGCTTTGAATCTTCGCTGAACGGGCTGTCCTGATCGCGAGCAGGCTCGCTCCCACAGGGGATGTGTGAACACCGATCCAATGTGGGAGCGAGCCTGCTCGCGAAGGGGGCGACTTGGTGTCAAGCCTGGCGATTGGCATACATCCGGCACTCAGCCAACAGCGCCAGCAAATTCGGGTCACGCTCCTTGGCCTTCAGGAACACCACGCCAATGCGCTGTTGTAGCCGATACCTTTCCTGCAACGGGATCAATTTCACCCGGTTTTCATACACCGCCGCAATTCGCCCCGGCAGCAACGCATAGCCCACCCCGGAGCTGACCATGCTCAGCAGGGTGAAGATGTCGTTGACCTGCATCGCCACCTTTGGCTCGAACCCCGCCTGTTTGAACACCCGGATACCGTCCTGATGCGTGGCAAAACCCTGAGTCAAGGTGATGAACGTCTCGTCGCGTACCTCGGCCAGATCCACTTCAGTGCGTTGGGCAAAGGGAGAATCGGCCGGTGTGGCGAGGAAAATATCATCAGAAAACAGCTCGATATGCTCGCAGTCCGGGTCGTTCACGCTGTCGTCCAGGGAGATCAGGATCGCGTCCACCTCCATGTTCTTGAGCTTGTACAGCAGGTCGATGTTCGAGCCCAGGATGAGGTCGATATTGAGCTCGCTGCGGCGGATTTTCAGGCCCATGATCAGTTGGGGTACGGTCTTGACCGTCAACGAATACAGCGAGCCGAGCTTGAAGCGTTCGGCGGAGAAGCCGGCGGCTTCGCGGGTCAGGCGTACGCTTTCGACCACGTCCTGGATCAGCTTCTGCGCCCGCTCTTCCAGCACATAAGCGCTTTCCAGCGGCGTGAGGTTGCGGCCTTCGTGCTTGAACAACGGGCAACGCAGGGCGCTCTCCAGCGAGTGAATGGCCCGGTGCACACTGACATTGCTGGTCTGCAACTCGGCTGCCGCCCGCGCCAGGTTGCCGGTGCGCATGAAGGCCAGGAACACCTCGAGTTTCTTCAGGGTCAGTTCTTCGTCGATCAGCATGGGGCGGACTCTTATTCGTATTGCCCGATTGTGCCCTGTGGGAACAAAGCTTGCTCGCGAAACAGGCGACGCGGTTTTGCCGAAACCGAGTTACCTTCATCGCGGGCAAGTCGTGCTCCCACAGCAAGCAAAGCATTGCACTTTGACGCGCCAGGCCTGAGCCTTGGCGTCTGTTCTGGAATGTGAGGTAGGACTGGATGTATCACGGGGAACGACTCAACGCCTGGACGCACCTGGTCGGGGCGGTCGCGGCTTTTATCGGGGCGGTGTGGTTGCTGGTGATTGCCGGGATGACGGGTGATCCGTGGAAGATCGTCAGCGTGGCGATCTACGGGTTCACCTTGCTGGTGCTGTACAGCGCTTCGACGGTTTACCACAGTGTGCGCGGGCGCAAAAAAGCAATCATGCAGAAGGTCGATCACTTTTCGATCTACCTGCTGATTGCCGGCAGCTACACCCCGTTCTGCCTGGTGACCCTGCGTGGGCCGTGGGGCTGGGCCTTGTTTGGGATCGTCTGGGGGCTGGCGCTGATCGGGATCTTGCAGGAGATCAAGCCGCGTTCCGAAGCGCGGGTCCTGTCGATCGTCATCTACGCGGTGATGGGCTGGATCGTGCTGGTGGCGGTCAAGCCGCTGCTGGCGGCCCTGGGCAGCGCCGGGTTTGCCTGGCTGGCCTCGGGCGGCGTGTTGTATACCGTGGGCATTATCTTTTTCGCCCTCGACCAGCGGTTGCGCCACGCCCATGGCATCTGGCACCTGTTTGTGATCGCCGGCAGCCTGCTGCACTTCGTGGCGATTTTGTTCTATGTGCTCTGACGCATGAACACCTGTGGTTGAAGAATCTGCAGTGAGTTAGAAATCCCCCCACAACTGCTGCGCCACCGCCAGCGCCACCACCGGCGCGGTTTCGGTGCGCAACACGCGAGGGCCGAGGCGGGCGGCGTGGTAGCCGGCGGTCTTGGCCTGTTCGACTTCGGCGTCCGACATGCCGCCCTCGGGGCCAATCAGGAATGCGAGGGTCGACGGTTTGTCATGGCTGACCAGCGGCTCGGCCACAGGATGCAGCACCAGTTTGAGCTCGGCCGCGGTCTGCTTCAGCCAGTCGGCCAGCAGCAGGGGCGGGTGGATGACCGGCACGCTCGAGCGCCCGCATTGCTCGCAGGCGCTGATTGCCACCTGGCGCCAGTGCAGCAGGCGCTTGTCGGCGCGCTCGTCCTTGAGGCGCACTTCGCAGCGTTCGCTGAAAATCGGCGTGATCTCGCTGACGCCCAACTCGGTGGCTTTCTGGATCGCCCAATCCATGCGCTCGCCTCGGGACAGGCCTTGGCCGAGGTGAATGCGCAGCGGCGATTCAGGTTGTCCGGCGAACTGCGCGTCCAATTGCACCCGCACGCGTTTCTTGCCGACCTCGGCCAGGGTGCCGCGAAACTCCTGGCCCGAGCCGTCGAACACCTGCACCGCATCGCCCTCGGCCATGCGCAGCACCCGGCCGATGTAATGGGCCTGGGCTTCAGGCAGTTCGTGGTCGCCGAGGCTCAGGGGGGCGTCGATGAAGAAGCGGGACAGTCTCATACTGAATCTCTGGAAAAGTTAAATGTGTAGGCGCTGTGTAGGAGCTATGTAGGAGCTATGTAGGAGCTGTCGAGTGCAACGAGGCTGCGATCTTTCCCAATACACTTGAGTCTCAAGCGAAAGATCAAAAGATCAAAAGATCGCAGACTTCGCCAGCTCCTACAGAGCCCAGGGGTTCGGTGCGACGAATAGTGTTCCAACAGCGCATCGCAGTGTCAGCCCGGATCGCGATAACCCGGGTGGAAGTCCTTCGGCACCGCTACGCTGACCTTGTCCCGGGTGGCGATGTCGATGCCTTCGCTGGCCACTTCGGCGAGGAAATCAATCTGCTCCGGGGTGATGACATAGGGCGGCAGGAAATACACCACGCTGCCTAGCGGGCGCAACAGCGCACCACGCTCCAAGGCATGCTGGAACACACTCAGGCCGCGCCGTTCCTGCCACGGATAAGCGGTTTTGCTGGCCTTGTCCTTGACCATCTCGATGGCCAGCACCATGCCGGTCTGGCGCACTTCGGCGACGTTCGGGTGATCGGCCAGGTGCGCGGTGGCACTCGCCATGCGCTGGGCCAGGGCCTGGTTGTTTTCGATGACGTTGTCTTCTTCGAAGATATCCAACGTCGCCAGGGCCGCCGCGCAGGCCAGCGGGTTGCCGGTGTAGCTGTGGGAGTGCAAGAAGGCGCGCAGGGTCGGGTAGTCGTCGTAGAACGCGCTGTAGACCTCGTCGGTGGTCACGCATGCGGCCAGTGGCAGGTAACCGCCGGTCAGGGCCTTGGACAGGCAGAGAAAATCCGGCGTGATACCGGCCTGCTCACAGGCGAACATCGTCCCGGTACGGCCGAAGCCAACGGCGATTTCATCGTGGATCAGGTGCACGCCATAGCGGTCGCAGGCCTCGCGCAGCAACTTCAGGTACACCGGGTGGTACATGCGCATGCCGCCGGCGCCCTGGATCAGCGGTTCGACGATCACTGCCGCCACCGTGTCGTGATGCTCGGCCAGTGTCTGTTCCATGGCCGCGAACAGGTTGCGCGAATGTTCTTCCCAGCCCATGCCTTCGGGGCGATGGTAGCAGTCGGGGCTCGGCACCTTGATCGTGTCCAGCAGCAACGCCTTGTAGGTTTCAGTGAACAATGGCACATCGCCCACCGACATCGCCGCGATGGTTTCGCCGTGGTAACTGTTGCTCAGGGTGACGAAGCGCTTTTTGTCCGGCCGGCCGCGATTGATCCAGTAGTGGAAGCTCATCTTCATCGCCACTTCGATGCAGGACGAGCCGTTATCGGCGTAGAAGCACCGGGTCAGGCCCTCGGGCGTCATCTTCACCAGCCGCTCGGACAGCTCGATCACCGGCTGATGGCTGAAGCCGGCGAGAATCACATGCTCCAACTGATCGACCTGGTCCTTGATGCGCTGGTTGATGCGCGGGTTGGCGTGGCCGAAGACGTTGACCCACCAGGAACTGACGGCATCGAGGTAGCGCTTGCCTTCGAAATCTTCCAGCCACACGCCTTCACCGCGCTTGATGGGGATCAGTGGCAGCTGTTCGTGGTCTTTCATCTGGGTGCAGGGATGCCATAGCACCGCGAGGTCGCGTTGCATCCACTGGTTATTCAGGCCCATGTACAGTCTCCTCGAGGCGGCTCGCGGCGGGCGCGGGCAAAACAATCGCGCAAGCCTATGCAATGGCGGCCCCGCGGACAACCCATTGTGTCATTCCCATTGCTTTGAACGAGGCGATAGACGTCGCTGGCGGCGTTTTGATGGCTGACGTATTCTTCGCTGTTCCCTGAGCCGACTGGCTCGAAAAACCGAGAGCCGACTGGCTCGAAAGCTGAAGTTTCCCAAGTTTTAATCCGGAGTTCGTTGAATGTCTGCTGGTTGGCTGCGCGCCTGGGCGCTGGTGATGATAGGGCTGTTCAGCGTTTCGGCGCTGGCCAAGGACAAACAACCGACGGCCATCGTCATCGGCGGCGGCCTGGCGGGGCTCACGGCGGCCTATGAATTGCAGAACAAAGGCTGGGCCGTGACGCTGCTGGAAGCCAAACCGAGCCTGGGCGGTCGTTCGGGCATGGCCACCAGTGAGTGGATCGGCAACGAGAAAACGCAGCCAGTGCTGAACAAGTACCTCTCGACCTTCAAACTGAGCACCACGCCGGCGCCGGAGTTCGTGCGTACCCCCAGCTACCTGATTGACGGCATTTACTTCACCGCCGCGGACCTGGCGACCAAACAGCCGGCCACTGCCGAAGCCCTCAAGCGCTACGAAGCCACCCTGGACGACCTGGCGCGCTCCATCGAAGACCCGCAGAACCCGGCGGCCACCAATACGCTGCACGCGCTGGACCAGATCAGCGTGTCCAACTGGCTTGACCGCCTGCAATTGCCGGTCACGGCGCGGCAGTTGGTGAACCAGGAAATTCGCACCCGTTATGACGAACCTTCGCGTCTGTCGCTGCTGTATTTCGCCCAGCAGAACCGCGTCTATCGCGGCGTGTCCGACCGCGACCGGCGGGCCTCGCGCCTGCTCGGGGGCAGCCCGGTCCTGGCCCAGGCGTTCGTCAAGCAACTGAAAACCATCAAGACCAATTCGCCCGTGTCGGCCATCTCCCAGGACAAGGACGGGGTAACCGTCAAGGTTGGCGCCGTTGGCTACCGGGCTGACTACGCGGTGCTGGCGGTGCCGCTGCGGGCGCTGAACAAGATCCAGTTGACCCCGGCCCTGGACGCCCAGCATCAAGGCGCCATCAAGGGCACCAACTACGGTTGGCGCGACCAGATCATGCTCAAGTTCAAGAATCCGGTCTGGGACAGCAAGGCGCGCATGTCGGGCGAGATCTACAGCAACGCCGGCCTGGGCATGATGTGGATCGAGCCGGCCATGAAGGGCGGTGCCAACGTGGTCATCAACCTGTCCGGTGACAACGCCCGGGTGATGCAGGCGTTCGGCGACAAGCAGATGGTTGATCAGGTACTGATCCGCCTGCACGCATTTTATCCACAGGCCCGTGGCGCGTTCACCGGCTATGAAATCCGCCGCTACAGCACCGATCCGTCCATGGGCGGCGCGTACCTGGCCTTTGGCCCGGGCCAGATCAGCAAGTACTGGCGCCTGTGGGAAAAGCCATTGCAGCGCGTAGCCTTTGCCGGTGAACACACCGACACCCTGTATCCGGGCACCCTGGAAGGTGCGTTGCGCAGCGGCCAGCGGGCCGCCAGCCAGGTTGAAGGCCTGGCGGCGGGCAAGTCGTTTGAACCTCCCAAGGTCGCGCCTGCTGCAACGGCGACTGCTGGTGCAGTGGCGGCGAAGAAGGGCAACTTCTTCAGCAACCTGTTTGGTGGCTCGGACGATGACAAGAAGCCAGAGCCGGTCAAGGCACCGGAACCGGTAGCGCCTGCTCCAGCACCTTTACCCGCTCCTGCGCCGGCACCGGTGGAACCACCTGCACCAGCCCCGGCAAAGGTTGAGCCAGCCAAGAAAGCAGCGGCCAAACCAGCGGCGAAGAAACCAGCCGCCAAGACCCCGGCTAAAAAAACGCCAGTGAAGAAAGCCACTCCGGCGAAGAAACCGGCGGCCAAGCCGGCAGCGACAACACCGGCGGCGACTGAGACCAAGGCTCAGTAACGATCAGGTGGAAAGAACGCGGCTCAAGGGCCGCGTTTTTTTATCCAGCATCAAGCGTACCGGCGGCGCCACTCAAAGCCCGGCATCGCTTAATAAGCGCTACGTCCTACACGCCTTGGCGATATATCGGAAACTTCCCACCCTTTAACCGGAAGCAGGCGATAGCGCGCACCAAGCCACAAATCTAGGCTCCTCCAAAAACAGGAGCGCGTATGAAAATACTAATGGCAGTGGTCGTATTGGCTTCGATATATGGATGTATGTATGGCGAATGCCGAGATCCTTTGACGATTCCGATGATTCCAAAAAGAGATCCGCAGCTAGCACACAAATGCTCCATCGATCCATATAGGCCTGAGTGCTCGGTAAACTAATAATTCAAAATTTTCACCTCGTGAAAGCTGGAGTTAACATGAAATTGATAGCGGCTTTAATGCTATTGGCAGTATTCGGTGTCAGTGGTTGCACTGCTGATGGCCATATGGTTCTGAAAAAGCACGATCCTCAATTAGTTTATAGATGCGACATGGATCCTTACAGGCCTGAGTGCGTCAATAAGTGACTCTAGAGAGGCGGCAGCGAAATCGACCAAGTTTTAATTTCAAAGTTCTCAAATAAAATTTTGACCCGCTTTGGCTTGGACATACGTCCCGGGACGAAGCCATAGCGGGCCCAGCAAAGATTCCCTGTTCGCATGTCAAAAATGACCAGGTTTCCATCGTCCTGCATGGTCATACAAGTGTTGTACCAAAGAGATTTGTCTGTGCTGTGGGTGCTTTCGGCGATCCACAATCGCCGTCTGGACGGATCATGTAGAAAGCCGCTGTTGCTGACAACGAATTGCAAACGCGCACTCATCCTCCTTGGATACAACGTGGCGCTGTAAGGTTGTTTCTCATTTGCCGTCCAAATGATTTTTTCGCCCTCCTTGATTACCAGGTTCCCATCGGCCTGCAATATTAATCGGAACCGGCCATTGCTTGATTTTAGGTATTGCCCCGGCGAGATCGTCTGGTTAGGGGTAATTGCGGCGAACCGCTAGCTTTGAAAGGGGTATAAGGAACAGCCATTTTGTTCACCTTGTTCAATGAGTTGTTGAGCGCTTATTTGATCAAGGGTAAAAGTGGAAATGGCAATATATATTGCATGGTAAAAATAGTTGGACGGCGGTGACAGCCTCTGCGCGGTCTCCTGTGTGCGAGCCTGCTCGCGATGAGGTCCATGCAGGCCCCTAAAGGCTGCCTAACCCCCTCGCCATCACTCACCGTTTCGCTTTAATCTTTCCTTAACCCACCCCTTCCAGACTGATGATCGTATTTCTCGATATTTCAAAGCGAAATTTTCCGCTTTAAATCGATAGATAACTCGCTAGTCTTGAGCGCAGTTTTTACAGGATATAAGCAATGCAGCTTCGCAACTCTTCTTCTCGCTATGGCTGGGTCAGTATCGCTGTGCACTGGGGCGTTGCTCTGGCGGTGTACGGGCTGTTCGCCTTGGGCCTGTGGATGGTCGGCCTGGATTACTACAGCGCCTGGCGCAAAGACGCGCCGGACCTGCACAAGAGCATCGGCCTGGTGCTGCTGGCGGCCATGTTGCTGCGGGTGATCTGGCGCGTTGTCAGCCCGCCGCCACCGACCCTGCCAACCTATGGCTGGCTGACCCGCATCAGCGCCAAGCTCGGTCATAGCGCCCTCTATCTCGGGTTGTTCGCCGTGATGATTGCCGGTTACCTGATTTCCACCGCAGACGGTGTCGGGATCCCGGTGTTTGGTCTGTTTGAAGTTCCTGCGCTGGTGTCCGGACTGCCCGATCAGGCAGACGTCGCCGGCCAGATTCACCTCTACCTGGCGTGGGCGTTGGTCATTTTCTCCGGCCTTCATGCCTTGGCAGCATTGAAACACCACTTTATCGACCGTGACGCGACCCTCAAGCGAATGCTGGGACGCCAAGCCTGATGTTCAACCTCGACTCCAAAGGAATAGAAAGCATGTTGAAAAAGACGCTCGCCGCCCTGGCAATCGGTTCTGCCCTGCTGTCGGCCGGCCAGGCCATGGCTGCTGACTACGTCGTCGACAAGGAAGGCCAGCACGCCTTTGTCGACTTCAAGATCAGTCACCTGGGCTATAGCTACATTACCGGTACCTTCAAGGACATCGACGGCAAGTTCAGCTTTGACGCCGCCAAGCCTGAAGCCAGCAAGATCGAGTTCAACGTACGTACCGCCAGCGTGTTCACCAACCACGCCGAACGCGACAAGCACATCGCCAGCAAGGACTTCCTGGACGTAGGCAAGTTTGCCGATGCCAAGTTCGTGTCCACCAGCGTCAAGCCCACCGGCAAGAACGCTGATGGTAAAGACACTGCAGATGTGATGGGTGACCTGACACTGCACGGCGTGACCAAGCCAATCGTGGTCAAGGCCACGTTCCTGGGCGAAGGCAAGGACCCGTGGGGCGGCTACCGTGCTGGCTTCGAGGGCACCACCAGCATCAAGCGCTCCGACTTCGGCAAGATGATGGACCTGGGTCCGCAATCCGACGCCGTTGAGCTGTACATCTCGTTTGAAGGTGTCAAAGCGAAGTAACCTTCGCGCCTGACAAAAAACGCCCCTGGTCTTGCGATCAGGGGCGTTTTTTATTACGCGGATTCGGGCAATACAGAGAACCCTGTGGGAGATTCTATGGTGCAGGGCTACCCCTTAAATGCCCTTCGGTAAGTATTCGCTCTGGTTCTTCAGCAGGGCGAATACTACTCGGGCAAGCTTGCGGGCCAGTGCCACTAATGCTTCGGT
>NZ_CAXAPG010000052.1:0-19148 GCF_963970585.1 Pseudomonas sp. RL_105y_Pfl2_101 | reverse complement strand
TAGAGGACTACATACACTACTACAATCATTCGCGAATCAGGCTGAAGCTAAGTGGCCTGAGCCCTGTGGAATACAGGACTCAAGCACGGCGGGCATAGAAGGCGTCCAACATTTCGGGGTCAGATCAAAATACGCGGACACAATCGCCCTTATCGGCCTGGCTCGGAAGGTGTGTTCGCCGGCCCCTTACAATGATCAGGCCGTTTGGGCAGACCGACTTTTTCAACAGAATCGGCCAATAGCGGTCATTGAGAAACTAGATCCCGATTTGCTTACAGGTGCTTTAGGTTTATGTGGCGCTATCAGACAGTGCTATCAACACAGACTCAAAACTTGGGATTATCTGTAGCTTGCTCCAGAACTTAAAATCCATGTGATGCTCATATGGTCTTAAATGTGTCCATATCGGTCTTAGATTGTATCGCCGTTTTCTGCAATGCTGACTGTGATTGCAACTGAGCAGAAAAGGAACGTCAGTATGAAAATGACTAAGTTGAGTCCCCGTCGTATGATCGCCAGCGGAGTTCTAGCGTTTGTCACTTTGACATCTCTCGCGGCTAGCATTGCGTCGGGACAGACGCAACCCGAAATGGCCAGCCCCAACAAGCCTGGATATGCGGTGTTCTTTATTCAGGTAAACAATCCAGATGCGTATACGGAGTACGCATCCTTAGTCCTTCCGTCTCTAAAGCCATATCAAGGTCGCGTGATATCTGCGGTTAGTCGAAATGATATGCGCCAAATTGAGGGCGTTCCGTCCTCGGATAGAGCTGCGATTATTGAGTTTCCGTCCTTGGACATTGCGGAGGAATGGTACAAGTCCTCCACTTATACGCACGCGACGGCTATTCGAAACAAGGCTGGAGTGAGCCAAGTTGTCCTGATGCGTGGGCGTTAAAGTATGCGCAACTCGATTACACCTCGATTTGAGGGGGAGGTCAAAGACCGTCACCGCTGGTTTGCCAGCGAGATACCTGTAGTAGTCAACTAATCCCGGACACGACGTTAAGTTTTTCTTCGGTCCGAGCTGGCGCCAGCCCACCGATGAATTGATGGGGTCGAATCCAGTTGTACCGATGCATCAAGAAATGGCTGATATCGCATTGGGTTTTTTGGCCGTTCTGTAACCCAGAGTCGGTATCCATTCGGTTTTCAAGCTGCGGAACACGCGCGCCATCGGCGCATTGTCCCAGCAATTTCCCCGGCAACTCATGCTCTGGCGCATTCGATAACGCCACAGCCGCTGGTGAAACAAACGACTCGCGTACTGGGCCCTTGATCTGAGTGAAACAGTAGGCCCTGAGACCTTCCACGTTGCTCGTAGGCCATATCCAGTGCCTTGATAACCAACTAGGCGTCCGGCTTTCCGACAATGCCTAGCCCACCACCCGGCGCGCGCAAAGATCCAGCACGACAGCCAGATAATGCCATTTCCCCTGGGCCCAAAATGTAGGCGATGTCGCCGCACCACACCTGATTGGGTGCCGGTACACCGGTGCAGATGCTCGCACCAGGCTCGAAGAAAACCCACCGTTCTTATGTCTGGGCCTACGCCACCAGCCAATTCTGCGAAACAGCAGCTGTCGTCTACGACTTCAGCCCCAGCCGCGCCGGTGAGCATGCTCGCAACTTCCTGCAAGACTGGAAGGCCAAGCTGGTGTGTGATGATTTTGGCGGTTACAAAGCCAGCTTCGAACTCGGCGTCACCGAGATCGGCTGCATGGCCCATGCGCGGCGCAAGTTTTTCGAACTACACGCCACCAACAAGAGCCAGCTCGCCGAGCAGGCCCTGCGTTATATTCAGTTGCTGTATGAAATTGAGGGTGAAGTCCGCGACCTGGAGCCGGATTTACGCCGCCGAATACGGCAAAAAAAAGCGGTGCCGGTGATGGGGGCGCTACATGCTTGGATGATCGCCCAGCGTGATCTTGTGCACGATGGTTCGGCTATCAGCAAAGCGTTGGACTACAGCCTGAAAACGCTGGACGGCGCTATCGCGCTACCTCGATGACGGGGCGTTGCCCGTTGACAATAATTGGGCCAAGAACCAGATTCGGCCGTGGGTACTCGGGCGAAAAAACTGGCTCTTTGCAGGTTCCCTGCGCAGCGGAAAACGGGCGGCGGCGATCATGAGTTTGATCCTGTCGGCGCGGCTCAACGGGCGCCTACCGAGGCAACGGGCAAGTGATATTGCGCAGCTGCTGCCGCATAGGTGGCAACCGGTTTAGTGACGCAAGACGGGAGGCCCGGACGCATACCCTAGTTTGACGAATTGCATCGAGTGCCTCCTTGGGCTCTGTACTAAATATTATCGGACGAAGAGCGGTTACTGGATTCTTGGGCCAAATCCACCATAAGGTTTCAACGGTACAACAGAAGTAACTTCCAGCATCCCGGAATTTACCAGTGGCAGCGTTGCCAGCTTTTCCCGAACGGCAGTCTCGTTTTCGGCTTCAACCAGTAGGCAGGCGCCACCCATGTCACCACGGTGCCAGATATTGCGGATAAATCCCTCCAGATAGAGAGCCCTGGCACGCTGAGCTTCGGCTTCGAGATGAGGCGCAAAATCCGCATCGGAAAAACGCTCCGAGACTCGACGCGAAAGCGTGATGAATTGCATATATATATCCCCTTCAAGGCGTTCTTCGTTTAAACAGTTCACGGATAATTGCAAAAAATACTATTCTGGTCCAAGACGCGTTCTACATGACTTGAGACCCGATTCACATGACCTTAGATCTTCGATTGCTTGTTGCGTTTATCGCTGTCGCTGAAACTGAAAATGTCGGTCAAGCCGCCAGCCGTCTACATATCTCGCAGTCGCCTTTGAGTCGGCAAATCATTCAGCTTGAAGCGCAGCTTGGTCTGAGGTTATTCGAACGCGCACGTCAGCGCATGCGCCTGACTGACGAAGGACGTCTTTTCCTTCAGGAGGCGCGCAGCTTGGTCGCCCATGCATCTGAAGTCGAAGCAGCGGCGCGCAGTATCGCTCTTGGTGAGACAGGCCATATTGCCGTGGGTTATGTCGAAGCGGCCATGCACTCCAATGTATTACCGCGTGCCCTTGCGGGTCTGCAATCAGACCATCAGGCTGCTACCTTCGAACTCCGTCCCATGGGCTCCTCAGAACAATCCGAGGCCCTGCTCGGTAGAGCGCTCGATTTCGGGCTGGTTTATTCAGTTCCTGAGAGCGCAGACATAGAGTCCATGGAGGTTTCAAGCGAAGCGCTACTGCTTGTTCTGGGAAAAAGACATGTTATGGCCACGCAAGCGAGCATTGCTCCTCAAGACTTGAACGGGGAGCGTTGGGTTGCCTTGGCCCGGTCAAAAAATCCTGCGGCCCGCCAGCGTTTTCTTGAGAACTGCTCCGCTTGCGGTTTCTTGCCTGACATCAAGGTAGAGGCGGATGACCTGCTGGCAGCCTTGCGGCTGGTGGCCTCAGGTTTAGGCATTACCTTTGTCCAAGCGAGTCTTCGGGATTTTCTTGCAGATAGCGTCATATTTCGCGAGCTGCCCTGGCTTCCTTCACGGGTCAGGGTCTATGCCATCTGGCGCAAGGACGACCCCAAGCCGCTTGTCGCGACGCTCCTGCAAGCGCTCTTGGCGGCCTAGCATTAATTCTGCAAGGACTAGATTCAACCCCATCTTCAGATGAGGACTTGCGTGCCTGCGTGTTGGAGCCAAACGCACGCATTGGCCGTTTTGCCGTAAGCGCCCGCCGAAGGCATCTTGGCTAAGCTATTAAAGTGTTACTGCCGCATAAATGGGCGACCGTTTAACTATGCAAGGTGTGTTCCGCGGACACTTACCGACGAGGTACCAAATGCCTGTGTACAGCGGATCGCCCCCCATGCTTGTGTAAAGGAGAACGGGAGTGATCAGCAGGATTGAATAGGTAAGATCATCTCTACGGCGGACTGTCATTCCTATCCTCGCTTTCAGCATCATGCTTGCTGGAATAGCGTAGATGACGGGAACGTTCTTGCACTGTGAGTCCGCTATGGGTCGATTTTAGCCCTTGATCATAGGCAGCAATCGGCCCAGGCTGTGTGAAAACGCATGCACCGTTTTGAAGTCTGCGTTGCTACGTAAAATCTGCCAGCGTTTGGTTAATCAGCAGACCTGAAATTTGCGTAGGAACGCGACTTTCGTTTCGACTCTGACCGTCAAACTTGCTCTAAAACGTTTTCACACAGCCAGGGTCGGTGGCTGCTCTTCGTGACAGGCAGAAATCGGCCAAAAGCGGACGGTTCCCGAAAAACATCATTGAAAGCAATTTGCTACTATCGGGCGCTCTTGCCCATTAGCGCGACGTAAACCTTAGGTTCTTCCATGTTCGACAGAAGCGACTTTGATCAACTCTCCAGTGAGCAACTGACTTTTTGGAGAGCGCACAATGATTGTCCCGGTCTCTATTACGTCACCTATCCAGCAATCGCCTTTCGATGCCCCGCCTCTCAGCAGATCATCAGGATAACCCGCGCCCCAAACGGCAAGGCGAAAACGGATTAAACTTCTGGCTTCACGCGGAATGGATGGATTGGCGGCCTGGAGGAGAAAGTTATTTCCCAGGCTACGTTTCTGACGCTCAGTTTGAGGAAATCTCGGAAGCTGTTTTCAATCAGATGGTTGCGGATCAGGCGTTTGAATTGATCGCTCCGCTCAAACAACCGCTGCATGAGTCGACCGGTTTCGTCGGAGCGTTATTGATGTACTCAATGAAGACAGAGTTCATCGTTTCGCTGTTCGCGGAGTATGAATACGAGTACATCCATTTCTATTGGGACACGACTTCATGACCGGCAGAAGGCGACCCAGGCTGTGTGAAAACGCCAGTGATTGTCTAACCTTCTGATCGTCTAGATCGTATCGGGGGCGATCATGAAGCGATTTATTGAGGGTGAGGCTCGGACGCAAGTTACGTTGCTGCCTGAGTGCTTGGACGATTACGTAGCCGAAGAAAATCCAGTGCGAGTGGTCGACGTTTTCGTCGATGAACTCGACCTCGGGGTACTTGGGTTTGAGGGTGTCGATCCTGCTGCAACGGGTCGTCCGGCCTACCACCCAGCGGTCTTGCTGAAGATCTATATCTATGGCTACCTCAATCGGATTCAGTCCAGTCGCCGGCTTGAACGTGAAGCCGAGCGCAACGTCGAGCTGATGTGGCTCACGGGACGTTTGGCCCCGGACTTTAAAACCATTGCCGACTTTCGCAAGGACAACGGTAAAGCCATTCGTAGTGTCTGCCGCCAGTTCGTAGTGCTTTGCCGCAACCTCAATCTCTTCTCCCAATCGATCATCGCCATCGACGGCAGCAAATTCAAAGCCGTCAACAACCGCGACCGTAACTTCACCCAGGGCAAAGTGAAGGCGCGCATGCAACAGATCGAGCAGAGCATTGACCGTTATCTGGCGGCGATGGATTCGGCGGATCGGGCAACGCCAGAAGTGGCCGAGGCCAAGGCCGAGCGACTGAAAGAAAAAATCGAAACACTGAAACAGCAGATGCAGAAACTCAAGGACATTGAGGCGCAGCTCCACGACAGTCCAGACCAGCAGATCTCTCTTACCGATCCAGATGCACGCTCAATGGCCACGAGCGGCCGAGGCACCGAAACGGTTGGCTACAACGTACAAACAGCGGTCGACGATAAACACCATCTGATCATCGCCCATGAGGTGACCAACGTTGGTAATGATCGTGGGCAACTGAGCAATATGGCGAACCAAGCGCGTGAAGAAATCGAGGCTGAATCGCTAACGGTGGTGGCCGACCGAGGCTATTACAAAGGTCTGGAAATCCTTGCTTGCGAGCAAGCCGGCATCACTACCTTCGTACCGAAACCCCTCACATCTGGCAGCAAAGCCGAAGGCAGATTCGGCAAGCAGGATTTCATCTATCTTATTGCGTCGGACGAGTATCGATGCCCTGCGGGGCAGTTACTGACCAGGCGGCATTCGTCGATGGAAGACGGCATGTTATTGCATTGTTATTACTTCTCGGGCTGCCAGTCCTGCTCAATGCAAAAGCAATGTACGACAGGTAAGGAGCGCCGTGTGAAGCGCTGGGAACATGATCCAGCGATGATGAGGGTTCGTCGACAGACCGTTGAACATCCTTTTGGAACGCTCAAGTACTGGATGGGAAGTACCCACTTCCTGACCAAAACCCTGCCGAGGGTGAGCACTGAGATGAGCCTTCATGTGCTCGCCTACAACCTCAAACGAATGATGAGCATCTTCGGCATCGCAGGACTGCTTAAGGCGATCAGGGCGTGAACCCAGCCGCTTGGCGCGCCAGTTAGTAGCCGTTTGGCCGCTGACGCGGCCCAAACGGCATTACGAACTTCTATGTCACTGACTAAGCTAATTCGCGCTTCCGCCCGCTGATTCCATAGGCAACCCTCGCGACTCTCAGTTTTCGAGGTATTTAGCGCGTTCTCACACAGCCTGGGTCGTTTTCAGCCGGTCTCAGTCACCAAGTGTGCTGGTTAAGTCCGATGCAAACGACAGGTCAAGTCGAATACAAATGGTGGGCAAGCCTGTGCAATACCCAGCTGAGAACAATATGAAAGTTCGAAAAGCCTTACTAGCCGATGAAAAATCAGTGTCCAAACTCCTGGGCCAGTTAGGCTACCCAGCCTCGCCAAAGCTAATCCGAGATAAGCTTGAGGCTTTAGAACTTAGCGCTCGCGATACCGTGCTGCTGGCACAAGACGGTAAAAACATTATCGGTGCCATAAGCTTACACGTACTTGAACTGTTTCATCAGCCGGGTAGGCTCGGACATATTACCTCCCTTGTCATTGGATGATGACTTCCGAGGGCAAGGAGTAGGGGCAATGCTAGTTTCCGCTGCTGACGCGTTTTTTATAGAGCAACTTTGCGTCCGGGCTGAGGTGACTAGCAGTGACCACCGAATACAGGCTCATACTTTTTATCAGCAGCAAGGTTGCGCGGTCGACGAGCGTCGGTTTGTCAAACGGCATGATTCTTCCGGGGCATAGTAAGTTTAAATTCGGCGAGCACGTCACCTTGATCAAAATATAAAACTGGTGAGCAGCGTGTATTGCCCGAACGCTTACCTTGCGCAGGCAACTTTGGCAGGCCACTACACCAAAACTGATTTCTTCAGAAATTTTCCGTGCCGCCGATAAGCAAAAAAGTTGGACTACACTCTCGGAGTTTCAATGCTTGTAAGCAGTTATAACGGCCTATATGTCCTGCTATCCCTGATTGTCGCGATCTTAGCTTCCTATACTGCGCTGAACATGGCCGGTCGTGTCACGCGCACCCAAGGAAAAGCCTCGGCACTTTGGCTGGCTGGCGGTTCATTCGCCATGGGCACCGGCATCTGGTCAATGCACTTCATCGGTATGCTGGCCTTCCAACTGCCCATCGAATTGGGCTATGACTTGACCCTCACTGGCCTATCGCTGGTGATCGCCATCGCCTCCTCGGCCTTCGCCCTGTGGCTGGTATGCCAAAAGGAAATGCCGCTGCCTTGGCTGCTGGTGGGCGCGGTGTTGATGGGTATCGGCATTGCTGCCATGCACTATACCGGCATGGCGGCGCTGCTGATGAATCCCGTGGTGGAATACGTTCCGTCGCTGTTTGTACTGTCGGTGCTGATCGCCATCCTCGCCTCTGGAGCGGCGCTATGGATAGCCTTCCGCCTGCGTGGAGAAGGCAAGTACATCAATCGCGCGCGCCTCTGCTCCTCCCTGGTGATGGGTTGCGCCATCGTCGGAATGCACTACACAGGCATGTCAGCAGCAAAATTCCCGCTGGGTAGTATATGCGGTGCGGTCAACACAGGTATCGATAGTAAATGGTTGGTGGTGCTGGTGATCCTGGTCACCTTGGCCGTCTGCGCAATTGCCCTGATTATCTCGATGCTCGACGTCCGTACCAGCCTACTGGCCAACTCCCTTGATCGCGCCAACAGTGAGCTAGTGCAACTGGCCCTGCACGACAATCTGACACGTCTGCCCAACCGCATCCTACTCAACGACCGCCTTGAGCAGGCGATCCAGAAAGCCAGCCGGCAAAAGAGCCAGTTTGCTGTGCTGTTCATGGACTTGGACGGATTCAAAATGGTGAACGATACCTACGGCCATCACACCGGCGACCAGTTGCTGGTGGAAGTGGCTACGCGTATCAATAATGCCAAGCGCGGCGAAGATACAGGAGCGCGCTTAGGGGGCGACGAATTCGTACTGCTGATCGACCTCGCCGAGCCGGATGATGCTGCGGCTCTCGCCCAACGCCTGGTGGAAGATATCAAGGCCCCATTCGTCTTAGGGCGGCAGACAGTACATGTTTCCACAAGCATTGGTATTGCCATTTTTCCAGCCGATGGCCATACCGACCATGAGCTTATGGTCAACGCTGATGCGGCCATGTATCACGCCAAAGAACAAGGTCGAAACGGCTACTGTTTCTTCGAAAGAACCATGAATATCAATGCCCACCAGCAGCTGCAGTTGCAGCAGGATCTACGCAAGGCCCTCGACCAGAATGAGTTCATCCTGCACTACCAGCCGAAAATGATTGCTCCCGACGGCCCTATGACGGGTGTTGAGGCCCTGTTGCGATGGAACAATCCAAACTTGGGCCTAGTGCCGCCCGACCGCTTTCTGCCCCTAGCCGAACGAACTGGGCTGATAGTGCCAATCGGGAACTGGGTAATAAATGAAGCCTGTCGGCAGATGGCCGAATGGCACGCCCTAGGTAAAGAAGAATGGAGTATTGCGGTCAATCTATCGACGGTACAATTGGCCAATGCAGGACTGGTTGACATCGTGCGTACAGCACTGCAAAGCAATGGTCTGCCACCTCGCTTTCTGACCCTCGAGGTAACCGAGTCTACTGCCATGCGCGACGCGGAAGCCGCGCTGATCGTCCTCGATCAGTTGTCAGCGCTGGGAGTAAGTATTTCCATTGACGACTTCGGTACCGGATATTCCAGCCTGCTTTACCTCAAGCGCCTACCAGCCAATGAGCTGAAGATCGACCGAGGCTTCATCACCGAGCTGGCTAAAAACAACGACGACGCGGCTATCGTTTCGGCGATAGTAGCGCTTGGCCAGACTCTGGGTCTGAGGATCGTCGCCGAGGGTGTGGAAACCTCTGAACAACAAGAGATGCTTACCGAGCTGGGTTGCGACATCTTGCAGGGTTACCTACTGGGCAAACCGATGAGCGCACAGGGGATGCTGGAAAGCTTTAGCACCTCCAAGACTCAGGCGTAATCCTGCAGCGGCCACAGGCGTTTAAGCGGATACGAGAATCAGATACGGCCATGGGCTCTCTTGCCCCCCCCCGAACTGGTTGTTTGCAGGCTCGTTACGCAGTGGCAAGCGTGCGACCGCGATCATGAGCTTGATCCAGTCTGCGCGACCGAATTGCGATGTAAAAACTGGCTGAGTGCCACCCTCAACGGGCAGACGAAAACGGCGCGCATTTCGCCTACTCCATAGCCTGTCATTCTTTGCCGTTGACCTTCGGCCCCGCCACCGATTTCGCCGTGCGTCCGTAGTACCGCTCGAACGCCGAGCTGAAACTCGACAGGTGCTGGAAACCGACCTTATAGGCCACCGTGGACACCTGGAGTCCGGTTTCCAGCAGTTCCCAGGCCTTGGCCATGCGGATATCGGTAAGCATGCGGTGCGGGCTGGTCCCGAACAGGGTACGGAAGCCCTGTTTGAGCTTGAACTCGTTGGTACCGACGGTCGTGCACAGGTAACCGACGGTGAGAGGGCGGTCGTACTGGCTCATCATGATGCTCCGGGCGCGCATCATGATGTCCTGGTTCTGTGCATGGGCCATGGTCGTCGTCGGTTGCTGCGGGGTGAATGGGCTGATTTGCTCGGACAGCAGCCCGAGCGCGGTAATGTGGGTGTCCAGTAGGCTGCCGGCGTGGTCGTGCAGGTGGATCAACGATTCGGCCAGCCGTTGCGTCGCCGCACCATGTTTGCCACAAAATAGGTGATGGGTCGATTGTCCTTTGGCGCCGCTCTCGAGCAGGCCCATCAGGCCGTATTTATGCAGCAGCGCTTCTTGGGCGATCAGGCGCACCTGGCGAATCGCCTGGTTGGCCGGATAATGGCGCTCGCCGTGCAAGCAGCCGTAGGCTGCGATAGTGCTATGCCCAGAGACGAAGTCGAACCGTTGGCCATTGGAGGCGGTGCTGCTCGACCGGCCGTCCAAGGCGATGGCCACGGTCAGGGCGCGTTGCCTTTCCTGGGTGCTGGTTTCCACCAGGTGATGGCGCGGGTGGTAGTTGGAATAGACCACCGATAGGCCATCCTCGAACAGCAATTGGTCGGTGAAGCAAGTGCCCAGTTCTTCTGGAAGCTGTGAGCGCAACCAGGGTGTTTGGCCCACTCGGGTGGGCGCCGACCGGTCCGCGGCCGTGAAGCGATAGCTCATAGAGACTCCTTTCTAATGCCGTCGGCTCAATTGTGGGATACAGGATCCGAAATGCCAAAGAGAGAATCCGGATCGCCTAAGAATCGAATGAAATATATCCGTGTTTATTTCCTATAGTGGCTCCGGCACAAGCGAGCCTCCCTCGTCACATCTGGCGAGGTGTCTACACAGTGAAATAAGGAAATCAACGATGTCTGAAGAAATATGCCTTTCCCGTGAGGTCATTTTGATTGACCACACTACCGGGGAATTGAAGGCCAAACATTTTGCCATCGTAGAAACTACCGCCGCTGCTCCAGGCCCAGGTGAAGTGTTGGTGCGCAACCGCTGGTTTCGGGTATCCATTTCAACGCGCCTGATGGCAGAGCAGGGTGCCGAAGAGGTCAAGGGTATTCCCTTCCCGCCGCTCAACCCCGGTGACACCCTGGCGGACGGGGCCATCGGCGAGGTGGTGCAGGCAGGCCGCGGCTGCGATCTGCGAGTCGGCAGTCTGGTCATGCACCCGCTGGGCTGGCGGGAGTACGCGGTGGTGCCGGCCACGCAATGCAAGGTCGTGAACACGCCGACCGTCGACCCCGCCGCCTGGTTGGGGCACGGTTGGACCGCTTACGCAGCACTGACGCAATGCGTGCAGGTGCGTCCGGGCGACACGGTGTTCGTCACCAGCGGCGCTGGCGCCATTGGTTCGATGGCCGGGCAGATCGCACGGTTGCTCGGGGCCACGCGCGTTATCGGCAGTACCAGCGGCCAGAAGAAGGCGCAGTGGATGCAGACCGAACTGGGCTACGATGCGGTGGTGACCCGGGATGGCGGCTCGATCCGCGAACAGCTGGCGGCGGCTGCCCCAGACGGTATCGACGTGATCGTCGACATGGTCGGCGGCGAGCAACTGGCGGCGGCCATCGAACAGACCCGGGAGGGCGCACGTTGCGTGCTGCTCGGTGCGCTGACGGCTGAATTGAACCCGCGCAACGCGACGCTGAAGGCGCTGGTGGAAGTGGACACTTTCCAGCTCATTCTCAAAGGTGTGACGGTGCGCGGTTTCAGCGCTGACGAGCACGCCCCGACCCTGTTCGATGCATGGTTGCGGCAAGTGGATACCTGGCAGCGCGAGGGCCTCATTGGGCTGCCGCGCACCACGATAAAGGGCCTGGATAACGCTCCGTATGCCCTGCAGGAAGCATGCGCCGGGAGGCTAAAAGGCCTGGTCATGGTTGAACTGGAGGCGCTATGAACAGGAAAGCCATAAGCATTCCCGACATCGCCGGTGCTACGAGCGCCGCGGTTGCGCTGGTGTCCCAACAATGGCTGCTGTGGGCCGGCATTTGCGCCTGATCTTCGCCACCGTTGGGCCGCTGCTGGCTACGCTGGAGCTGGGGTTTACCTCGACCTTGCTGGTAACCACCTTGCCCCCGGCATTGCTGGGCATCTTCTCCATTCCGGGCGTCCAATTGCGGAAATGGCTGGGCGAGGCGCCTTGTTTTTTACCCTGGCGCTGTTGATCCTGGGCTGTGGCTTGCGCGGGCTCGGCGAGGTGGTATTGATCGCTGGGACGGTCATGGGTAGCGCCGGAATCGCCGTGATTCATCGGAATCAGCTTCCAACCCTCACGCTATGGCCCGTCGCATATACAAATCAACTGTTCGACGTCACGCAGATTCTCAGAGCCCAACGCCGGAGAAAAACTACAACGAGCTTTATGGAATTGCCGCCTCGTTGTGCAAGGCTGTCGATTGGCAGTACGAGCGAGAGTGGCGTTTAGTGGTTCCAGACGACGATAGTGAGGTCAAAGGTTTCAATGTTGCTGCGCCCCTGAAGGCCGTCCATCTTGGGGCTAGGATCTCGGATCCTGATGCACTCCGGATTTTGAAGATCTGCAGTGAAATCGACATCCCGGTCTACAAGGTCACGCTCGCGCCTAACGAGTACCGGATGATCTCCGAGCCTACTAACCTGGACGCTTGGTGTTCCTTTCGTAAGGTCAGCGTATTTTCTTAAGCAGTCCTTCTCCAGTCGCTACACGCCTCCACTCATGGAAGATGTTTTGCTCGGCCATCAACTGAGGTGGTTGGATAGCGCTCTAGGGCGGCAGAAAAGGTCGCGAGTGAGATTGAAATTTGTGTTTTGCGCAGAAGGTTCACGGCTCATATTTGACGTAGTCATGGGTAGCCAGGCCGGATAGACTTTTTCAACACAATCGGCCCGAAGCAGCCTGTGTCGCTTCTGATTTCCTCAACACGTGCGGCTGCCTCCATTCCCCGGCACACGGCATGAGGTCGCAATGGTGGCTTGCGGCATGGCGCTGGAACACGCTCTAAGCCTGCGCCTGCTGGTAAGAACTCAATGCGTCAGCTCTGGCGATGATGCGTTTGCAGTATGAAGCCCTTACAAGGGCCGTTTGGCTTCTGTATGCGGCTAAGGATCAGCAGGTCGAAACCCTCGCGGCAGCACTCACACTGGAAGCCGAACACAGCGCAAAGAAACTCCCGATGTTCTCGCAGATGCTCCATGAGATCGTCGAAAGGGCGGCGAGGGGATCAACACCGGGCTAACCTTTATCACGGCTTCTGATGAAGTGCTCACTGACCCGCTCAAGCGCAAAGCGCTTAGAGACGTATTGCAGCGCTTCGCCAAGGCATTCGAATGGGCCCGGCAGAATCCTGACAAGTACGCGCGAGTCTTCGCCAAGGTCAACGATATTCCCCTGGAAGTCTCGCAGCGAAGCAACGATTTCCACTGGAATGAAGAGGCTGAGGAATACCGCTGCCCGGCCGGCAACGCATTGCGCAGCGAATGGCGAGCCTTCAAAAATCAACGCTCGCACGTCACCAAAGCCAACACCATCATCTTCCGATCCAGGCAGACCGACTGCGTAACGTGTCCGATGAAAGCCAAGTGCTGCCCGAACACTGCGATTCGCAAGATCGCCCGCAGCGTCCATGAAGCCGCTCGTGATGCGGCTCGGCGCATTGCAGCAACGCCGGCGTATCAGCGCTCTCGCCACGAACGTAAAAAGGTCGAAATGTTGTTTGCCCACCTCAAGCGCATCCTGAAATTGGATCGCTTGCGGCTACGTGGCATGAGTGGCGCGACCGATGAATTCACGCTGGCCGCTGCGGTGCAGAACCTGCGACTGTTGGCCAAAATTACATCTCAAGGGCCGCCAGCTACAGGGTAGGTGCCCTGCCGCTTCAGCAGCGTCTGGCAACGTTCTTGCCAGCCATGTCCACCATCCCACGGGCGCAGCAGTCGCAACCAGTCCCCAGAAGCCCAGCAAGACAGTCGTGGTGACCGCCGAGCTACCGAATGAAACAAGCGCCAGTGCAATCACCGTCATCAAGATCGGGATGACGATGAGGGTTAGATGCAGGCCATTTTTCAAGAAGGCTTCAATCAGGAAGGTTCCTGCGAGGCCAGCCAGCCCCAGGACGAGCAACATCAGCAACAGCATGGAAACACTGACGTGCGTGACTGTTTCGTTAAGTCAAACTGTTGCTTTCTGAAAAGCTTCTGAATGACAAAGGCCTGTTGCATAGGGTGCAACCAGGCAGCGCCTCGGACATGACACTTCGGGCCAGGTCGAAACATATAGCACCTGGAGGCAATTATAGTCCTGCCATCTTACAGCGCTGCCCGTCATCTCAGGAGAGACCATGACCTCGTCCATCGATCCCGGATTAATCCATATCTATGAAGCGTGGCACGCAACGGTCCGAGTTCGCGACCTAACTGCGACAGCGGCCCTGTACGCTGAGGACGCGGTATTCGAAACACCGCTGGTGCTGGCGGTCTATCCCGACCATGACAGTGGCATATTAATGGGGCGCGCCAATATACAAAGGTTCATGGAGGACAGTGTGCGTCGATTCCCCAGTGACCTCGCCGAGTGGTATCGCAGTGATAAAGCGTTCATCAACGGCAGGCAACTGACCTGGGAATACCCACGGAAAACCCCTAAGGGCGAACAGATCGACCTCATGGAGATGATGGAAATCGATAATGGATTGATCACCTGTCACCGTGTGTACTGGGGTTGGTATGGCATACGATTGCTATTGCCGGCACTGGCCAAGGCGCAGGCGCTCTAGGGTGCAGGGGACAGCTATGCGTCAAAATCCGAGCGGCAAAAAAGTAGCCATTATTGGTGGGGCAGTGACCGGTGTAGCCGCTTTTATCAAGCTTGTACGGTCAGGCACGGTCAGCAGCATCGAGATCATCGACTCCGACGGCATCGCCAACTCGATGGCCTTCAACACGTCCCATGACCTTTTCTTGTGCAATACCTCGGTGCAGACCATGTCGGTTCTTGACGAGGACATGAATGACTTTCTGCACTATCTCCAGGAGCAGGGGATCACTGTCGACGAAGATGCTTTTGTTCCGCGCTCCTGGGTCTCGGATTACCTCAGAGAACGGTATGCCCAGTATCGCGATCTCGCCCAGGTCAGGGGCATCGAGCACAGGGTCATTTGTTCTGCGGTACGTCGTATCAAGGTGATTGCCCAGGGCAACTATCAGTTGCAGTTGGATGAAGGAGACGCTATCGAGGCGTCGGACGTGCTGATTTGCACGGGAAATGGCACTGCCTTCGTGCCGCCCCTGGTCAGTGCGCAGGCCGGTGCGCCAGGTATTTTTTCCACGCCTTATCCCGCAAAACGCTTGCTTGATTTCTTCCAGCGTCCCTCCCGGGTATTGGTCCTGGGCAGCCGGCTTTCGGCGATCGACAGCGCGTTGCTACTGTGCGGAGCCGGCCACCAGGTATTGATGGCCTCGCCATCCGGACGTTTGCCCGGGGTGCGCACGGGCACACCGCGGGTCTGCAAAGTGGCCTTGGATGAAGTGCGTTTTGCGCAGCTGAACCTTGAGAGTCCTCGGTTGTATTGGCATTTACTGCGCATTGTGGCGCGCTCTGCCAAGGCAATCAGCGGCCGCCCGCTACGCGAGCAGGTTGATCGGGCCACTGACCCGACGCAACGATTGCGCGGCGAAGTGGCCTTGGCCAGCGGTGGCGCGACAGACTGGCAAAACCTTCTGGTGCATTGCATGGATCTTGCCGATATGAAGCTGCGCAATGCCCCGCCGACGGTGCGGGTTGCCGCCTTGCAAAATTGCTGGGAGGCGGTTGGCCGCTATCTATTTGCCGTACCGCTGCAAACGGCAACCACTTTGCTGCGATTCATCGATGAAGGTCTCCTGCAACTTGCCTCGCAGGTGCCTCAGAAACTTGAGTGGCAGGGCAACTGGCAGGTTTACGACAGCCATGATGGTATTGAAGAGGTGGATGCCGTGGTATGCGCCACTGGTTTTCACAAACAGCACTTCCATGCCACCCACGACGGCCTTGTATTGCAGGTAGACCCGTTGATGCCGTGCACTCCGCCCTATGTATCGGCGCAGCTGCAAGTCAGCCTGCCAGGATCCAGCCGCCCGGAAAGAGTCTGGATGCTGGGTGTGGCTTCCTATCTCGCAGCACCCATGGTCAATTCGGTTTACCAATCAGTGCGCCAAGCCAGCGAGACGGCACAGATGATTAGTGACTTGCAAGACAGTACAAGGCTAATGGATCAGTGCGCAGTGGGGGCAGCAGTATGAAGATGTATGGCGACAGAGGTTCGAGCAATACCCGTCGCGTTCTGGCGACGGCTGCTTACCTGGGCCTGGAAGTCGAGTTCGTCTTCCTCGATCTGTTCAGCGGACAGAATCGCACGCCGCAGTATCTGGCGCTCAATCCGAACGGCACGATCCCAACATTCGTCGACGGCGACGTGGTGTTGTTCGAGGCCTCTGCAATCATGATTTACTTGGCAGAGAAGGTGGGGGCGCCCTTATTGCCCGCGGGCAACGCGAAGTACGAAACCCTAAAGTGGATGTTCTGGGCTGCCGAGCATTTCCGCCGCGGGCCAACGGTACTGATTGAGCAACGTTTCATGGCGCGCCTCAAAGGGCATGTCGAGGATGAATCGCTGGTTGGGGAAGCATTGCGGGCAATCAATCGCTATACCTCTGTTTTGGATGAGCATCTGCGTACTCGGCAATTCGTAGTGGGCGATGCATTGACGCTGGCGGATTTCGATCTGGCCGCGCCGTTGAGCCATATCCCGCGCACCCAGGCTCCCTTTCTTGAGTATCCCCACGTTGCTGCGTGGTATGAGCGAATGAACAACATTGTGGCGTGGCAGGCGACAGGGTTGGACCAAGAGCGCCGCATCCGCGAAATAGAGAGGTTTTTTTCGCCTGCGCAGTAGTTTGCATAGCTGGTTTTCAGGCGGAAACAAGTGGGCGCGCCAGCGTTTCAAGATCATGCAAGTGTTGGACTCCTAAATGGTGCTTGAGCGCTCTCCAGCCATCACCGGTGATGGTCACGGCGCGAGTGCCTGTGGATCGGCGCATCCAGCCCAGGTTGCAGAAGGTATCCAGCAGGTGTGCACCCAGCGGTCCGGCTATGTGGTGCTGCCTTTCGGTCCAGTCCAGGCATCGGCGAGCCTGGCCATGAGCTTCGAAACACAGCTCGCCGCTGTCCAGATTGAGGGATTGCATCCATTCAATGCCGCGAGGGGTAGGCGCATATTCACGCTCATTGCACTCGACGATGAACTCGCGCTCAAGCATGCCTTGAGCCACCGCGACGCCAACTTGACCGGCCAGATGATCGTAACAACAACGGGCAAAACGCAGTTCATGGGCGGCGCGATTGGGCAGGCTGCGCCAGGAACTGGTTTGTGGGGAGACGGCTGCGAGGCTTTCCAATACATGGGAAACGTCGGGGCCTGCCAATTGATAGAAACGGTTGCGCCCCTTTATCTCAACAGTCAACAGTCCGCCATCGAGCAGTTTTGCCAAGTGCGAACTGGCGGTCTGTGGTGTGACACCGGCGGCGTCCGCCAGTGCGCTGGCTGACAACGAGCCACCGTCGGACAGGGTGATCAGGATGACCGCCCGCACGGGTTCAGCGATTAAGTAGGCGATGGAAGAAATTTTAGGCTGGGTCATTCCTTTGAGCTCCATGGGTGTGTCGGATCACCTCGGCTTTCAGGATGACATGACTAGACACACTTCGACACGCTCCGAAGCATTTTTTGCAAAAAGCTGCTTATAGTCAATCCGCCGCCAGGGAAAGGAAATGCGAAGTCATGGAAATCAAGAGTAGCTACCAACGACAGGTTCTGATCGCTACAAGCCTCAGTTATGTCGTTGTCATTCTCGATACTTCAATCGTCAACGTGGCACTGGAATCCATTTCTCAGACATTTGATTCGGATATCACCGGGCTGCAGTGGGTGATCAACGCTTATACATTGACGTTCGCCAGTTTACTGCTGACGGGCGGTTTATTGGGCGACCGTTGCGGGGCAAGAAAGATCTACGGCCTTGGTCTGGTCTTGTTTGCGGTTGCTTCTACATTATGTGGTCTGGCAACTGACCTGCTTCAACTGGTCGCTGCCCGAGTGCTGCAGGGGGTGGGTGCGTCCATGTTGGTGCCGTGCTCACTGATGCTGATCAACAATGCCTACCCGCAGACCCATCAACGGGCGAGTGCCATCGGTGTCTGGGCAGGTTGTGGTGGTATTGCCATGGCGGCCGGGCCTCTTGTTGGCGGTGTGCTGATCGAGTTGTTTGGCTGGCGCAGTATCTTTTTGATCAATGTGCCCATCGCTCTGGTCGGCGTATGGCTGACGTCGCGTATTCCTCCTTCGCCTCCATTGGCACCTAATCGCCATCTGGACTTCACCGGCCAGGTCGCCGCCATCGTCGCCCTGGCCACTTCGGTGGCGGTGCTGATCGAAGGGGCAAAGCTGGGGTGGAATTCGGAATGGGTGTATGCGGGCATAATCCTGGCCTGTGCAGCCTGGTGTGTATTCCTGGTGACCGAAAGCCGGCATAAGGATCCGATGCTGCCGTTGCACTATTTCCGCAACCCGGTGTTCACAGGTGCAACCTTTCTGTCGCTGATTTCCGCGCTGGTGTTCTACGGCCTGTTCTTTCTGTTGAGCCTGTATTTCCAGACGAATCGCGGATGGTCGCCTCTGGAGACCGGATTGGCATTCCTGCCGTTGACGGCAATGGTCACTCTCGGCAGTTTCACCTGCGGCCGGTTGACCCGTGCCTATGGGCCCCGAGCTGTGCTATGCACCGGGTTCGGGTTGTACACCTTGGGATTCATCGGGCTGTTCGCCCTGGCAAGTGACGCGCTGTACTGGCGGATCGCACTGTGTTACCCGGCCGTGGGTTTTGGCGCCGGGATCATCACCCCTGCCGCCACTTCGGCACTGATGAGCGTGGTTGACCGCGCCAAGGCAGGGGTGGCGGCCGGCACGCTCAATGCCAGTCGACAGAGTGGCTCCGCGTTCGGCGTCGCGATATTCGGCGCATTGCTGACCTCGATCCAACCGCTCAACGAGGCCATCTATATCGCAGTCAGCGTTGCGATTGGCTTGTCGTTGCTGGCCATGGCGGTGTCCGCATTGGTGCTGAAAACACCGGCGGCCCAAACCGTGGGAAGTTGATTTACCTCCACCTGTAAACAGAAGTCGCTCAGCACGCGTCTGCGAATGTCGTGAGGCGTTGCTGCACCTGAAAAACATCATCACTAGGGATGGTCTGAAATAGCCGGATGTTTTCCGGCTATCGAGCCGTCAGTACTTTTCAAAAAACGACCCGCGTCGAAATTTGATCCATTTTCTTCATTTTTCAGCCCTTCCGGGCGCAGCAAGGCG
>NZ_CAXAPG010000051.1:0-20685 GCF_963970585.1 Pseudomonas sp. RL_105y_Pfl2_101 | reverse complement strand
CCTGCCTGTTGTTGGCCGCTTGCGATACCGGTGGCACTTTTAATTTTCCCAAGAAGGACCCTTCCGTGAAGCCTTTAACCGAGATCAAGGCCAAGCTGGCCTTTACCTGCCAACACGAAACGATCCCCGCGCCGTCCGCTAAAAGTGACGTGCTGTTTCAATACGCCCGTTGGTTGCAAAAGAACAACCAGCTCAAGCAGAACAAAACCGTTGATCTAGAGATCGAGCGGCTGTATCGCATCGCCTCAGAGAACGGCCATTTCAAAGCCAATATCAACCTACAGAACGGCGCCATGCGCGGTCGTTTCGAGCTCAGTGGCGCCCAGCATTTGCGTATGAGCCAACAATTGATCGAAGCAGGCGTGGCGACGGGTTACTACTTCGTCGGGATCTTCCTGCAACAGGGCTCGGCGGGGCTGTATCAGGACCCCGAGATGTCGTTGCGTTACTTCCGTAAAGCAGCTGATCGGGGCAATGCCCAAGCCCAGTACCTCGTGGGAGATAAACTTGATCTAATTGACGTTGCGCCGGAAATAGCGACACAAATGTATCGTTGCGCTGCTGAACAAAGTCATGGGAAGGCGGCTGTTGCGTTGGGCATTTACCTTAAGCACAAAGGGGAATATCGACAGGCGCTTGAAATATTCCAGATGGGGATCGCCGCGGGCAACGAAAGTGCTGCTGGCCGTTTGGAGGACGCATTTCGCGGCCCTCCTCCCACCGATCAGTTGGACTACCTCGGCCAACAAGAAGACCTTGAACGCGCCGAGCGCTACAAAACCATCTGGCGAATCCTAGCAAACTACTCCTACGCCAACCCCACCGTCCCCGAAATCTACGAAATCCTCCCCTTGCCACCCGCCGAACTGCCCGAGTGGGACGGCAAACTCCAATGGCTCGAAGCCCGCCTGGCCAACGTCCCGCCGCAAAAACCCAGCGAGGCGCTGATCCGCGAGCTGGCCGAAGCCAAGGGTCTCGAACCCGCCACCGGCAAACCCACACCCGATTCACCCGCCTTCATCAGGGCCGAGCAACCCTCGACAACCTGCCAAAGCGGCCAGGCCTGTACGCAAACCGGCTACTGGATCGCCGCTGGGTACGCCGTCATCCGCCGCTTCGAAGAGGGCCAGATCCTGCCGACGCTAAACGTACGTCATCGCGAGTACCGTTTCCTGCTCCCTGACCGGGTGACGGTCGGCCCAGAAAAGGTTGATTGGATATTTTACGGATGAGCTATCAAGTGTCGGGATACACCCAGTTATCCCGACCCACCGATTTAGGAGTTGTAGATCAACCAGGCACAGCTGAACAATCACCTCATTCAATACCGATTGGGCTCCATTTCCAGCTCAACCTGAAACCGTTCAGCAATGTCTTTCTGGATGCGCAGGGCCAGGTCCAGAAGTTGCGGGCCCGTGGCGTTGCCGTAGTTGACCAGCACCAACGCCTGCAACTTGTGCACCCCGGCATCGCCCTCGCGAAAGCCCTTCCAGCCAGCACGCTCGATCAACCAGCCGGCGGCGATTTTCATTTGTCCTTCAGGCTGTGGATAAGCCACCAGGTCAGGGTATTGCAGCTTTAAGTGCGCCACATGCGTGGCCGGCACCAGCGGGTTCTTGAAGAAGCTGCCGGCATTGCCCAGCACCGCCGGGTCCGGGAGTTTTTCGCTGCGGATGCTGCAAATGGCCCGACTCACATCGGTAGGTGTTGCCTGCTCGATGCCCTGCTCGGTCAATCGCTGACGCACCGGGCCGTATTCCAGATGCAAGTGCGCGGCGCGGCTGAGGGCAAAACGCACCCGCAGGATCAACCAGCGCCCCACCTGCTGCTTGAACACGCTGTCGCGGTAGGCAAAACGGCACTCCTCCAGGGTGAACTCGCGCAGTTCACCGGTCTGGCGATCCAGCGCGGTGAGGCCGGCGAAGACATCCTTGATCTCCACACCGTAGGCGCCGATGTTTTGCATCGGTGCCGCGCCCACGGTGCCGGGGATCAGGCTGAGGTTCTCCAATCCAGACCAGCCTTGTGCCAGCGTGTGCTGGACGAACGGGTGCCACGGCTCCCCTGCTTCGGCTTCGACCACTACGCGTTCGCCGTCATCGCTGAGCAAGCGAATACCGTGGCTGGCCATGCGCAGCACCAGCGCGTCGATGTCGCCGGTCAGCAGCAGGTTGCTGCCGCCGCCGATGACCAACAATGGCACGGCATGCTCGGTGGCATAGGCCAGCGCCTGGCGAACATCGCCATCGCTGTGGGCTTCGGCGAACAGCCGGGCAGTGACGTCCACACCGAAACTGTTGAAGGGCTTGAGGCTGACGCCCGCCCGCACCTGCAAGGTCATAACCGCCCCTTCAATTCGATCACCAGGCGATCGGTGGCGCGTTCAATCAAGTCCAGCACCTGTTCGAAGCCTTGTTCGCCGTCGTAGTACGGGTCCGGCACATCGTCGAGTTCAGCCTCGTAGCGGCGTAGGAACAGGTCCAGTTCGGCCCTGCCATTGGCCGGTTGCAGGGCCTTGAGGTTGCGCAGATTGCTGCTGTCCATCGCCAGGATCAGGTCATAGGCGGCGAAATCAGCGCGGGTCACCTGTTGCGCGCGTTGGGCCGACAAGTCGTAGCCACGCTTCAGGGCCGCCGCCTGGCTGCGCTTGTCAGGAGCCTTGCCGACGTGCCAGTCACCAGTGCCGGCGGAAGCGACTTCCACCTGGCCGGCCAGCCCGGCCTCACGCAACTTGTGGCGCAGGATACCTTCGGCGGTGGGCGAGCGGCAGATATTGCCGAGGCAGACGAACAGGACCCGCATCAGGCCTCCAACAGGCGACGAACGCGCTCGAGGTCTTCGGCGGTGTCGACACCGGTCGGCGGGGCGATCAGCGCATCGGCGACGTGGATCCGCACGCCGTGCCACAGGGCACGCAGCTGTTCCAGGGCTTCAGTGTTTTCCAGCCAGCACGGGCCCCAGGCGACGAAGTCCTGGAGAAAGCCCGCACGGTAGGCATAGATGCCGATGTGGCGGCGGTACGGCACGCCTTCCGGCATCACGTCACGGCTTTGGGCGAATGCGTCCCGCGCCCAGGGCAGCGTCGCGCGGCTGAAGGTCAACGCCAGGCCATTGAGGTCGCTGACCACCTTGACCACGTTGGGGTTGAACAGCGTCTGCACATCCTCGATCGGCTCGGCCAGGGTGGCCATGCGCGCCTCGGTGTGGGCCGCGAGGTTGGCGGCGACCTGATCGATCACGCTCGGCGGGATCAACGGCTCGTCACCTTGCACATTGACCACGATCGCGTCGGCGGCAAGACCGAGTTTTGCCGCGACCTCCGCCAGGCGGTCAGTGCCGGAATTATGGTCTTCACGGGTCAGGACGACTTCGGCGCCAAAGCCTTTGCAGGCCTCGACGATGCGTGCGTCATCAGTCGCCACCACCACACGCTGGGCGCTGCTTTTGCAGGCCTGTTCCCAGACGTGCTGGATCATCGGCTTGCCGGCGATCGACAACAACGGCTTGCCGGGCAGGCGCGTCGAGGCGAAGCGCGACGGAATGACAACGGTAAAAGCTGCGGTCATTTATCCAGGCGCTCGTCGGTGGTCAGGGTGCGGGCTTCGCTTTCGAGCATCACTGGGATGCCATCGCGAATCGGGTAGGCCAGGCCGGCGCCCTTGCTGATCAGTTCGGTCTTGTCGGCACTGAGCTTGAGCGGGCCTTTGCAGACTGGGCAGGCCAGAATATCGAGCAATTTGGTGTCCATGGAATTCCCCTGGGTAAAAGGTTTTAAGGCAAAAGCCGATCCGGCAACAGGCGTATCAACTGCGTATCGAACCAGGTGGTAAAGGCCGGCGACGGCGCGGCGTCCACCGCCAGGTACCACCAGTCGGGTGCGGCGAAGGCACGGCATTTGACTGCGTCCTTTTCCGTCATGACCACCGGCAGCGATGGCGTGAAACTCAAGGCCTGGGCGCTATATTCGGCGTGGTCGGCAAACCCATGCGGTATTGGCCGCCAGTGTAGCGTTTCGAGGGTCTTGAAGAAACGCTGGGGATTGCCGATGCCGGCCACGGCATGCAGGGCCTGGCCGGGTGGAAAATGGTCAAGGGAGCGCCGCTCGCCGCTCGCCAGGTTCACCAGCGCGGTGGGACGCAACTCGAAGGCGAAACCGTCTTCGCGGTCGGCATGGGCGCCGTTGTACAGCACCGCGTCGACCGATTGCAGGCGCTCGATTGGCTCGCGCAACGGCCCGGCCGGCAGGCAACGCCGGTTGCCCAGGCCACGGGCGTTGTCGATCAACACCAGCTCGAGGTCCCGGGCCATCCGATAATGCTGCATGCCGTCGTCGGACAGAATCAGGTCCAGCGGCTCGGCCTCCAGCAGCGCCTGGATCGCGCGACTGCGATCAGGGTCGATCATCAACGGCACACCTGTGCGCTGGACGATCAACAACGGCTCATCACCCGCAACGTCGGCGCCCTGCTCGGCCGCAACCCGCCAGGGCAGTTGCGGCGGCTTGGCACCATAACCCCGGCTGACCACCCCGACGCGCAGGCCACTGCGCTGGCAGTGCTGGATCATCCACAGGATCAACGGCGTCTTGCCGGTGCCACCGACCGTAATATTGCCGACCACCACCAACGGCACGGGGGGCTGGTAGATCTGGCCTACACCCGCCAGGAAACGCTCGCGCTTGCCCACCACCACCCGTCGGTACAACCACTCAAGCGGTCGTAGCAGGGTCAGGGCCGGGTGACCGTCGTACCACGCGGCAAGCAATCGATCGGACATGGCCATCAGGGTGCGGGGGCCGCCTCGACCGTGGTCATGCGCAGATGGCTGAAACCGAGCTTGCCGGCCGCGTCCATGGCGGTGATCACCGATTGATGAGGGGTTTTGCCGTCAGCGCTGATGGACAGCGGCAGGTCGGTGTCGCCACCAGACTCTTTCTGCAGGACCTCGATCAGGCTCGCCAAGTCGCTCTTGGGCAGCAATTGGTTGTTCACCGAGAACGCCCCTTCGGCGCTAATGGTGATTTCCAGATTCTTCAGCTGCTGGTCTTCGGCCGGCGAGCCGCTGACGGCCTCCGGCAATTCAACCTTGAGCTGGGTTTCCCGGGTGAACGTGGTGGTCACGACGAAAAACAGCAACAGGATGAACACCACGTCGATCAGCGACGCGAGGTTGATCTCGATGTTTTCCCGTGACTTGCGACGGAATTTCACTTCTTGCCCCCAGCCAGGTCCACGTCACGGTCACCCTGCACCACCTCGACCAGCTTGATCGCTTCTTGCTCCATGCCCACCACCAACTCGTCGACGCGGCGTTGCAGGAACCGATGGAAGAACACCGCCGGAATACCCACCATCAGGCCGGCGGCGGTGGTGATCAAGGCCTTGGAAATGCCCCCTGCCAGTACTGCGGCGTTGGTGGTCATGCCAGAACCGGTAAACGCGCTGAAGATGTCGATCATGCCCAGCACCGTACCCAGCAGGCCCAGCAGCGGGGACATGGCGGCGATAGTGCCCAGGGTGCTGATATAGCGCTCCAGCTCATGGATGACCCGGGCGGCAGCTTCCTCGATGCACTCCTTCATGATCTCGCGACCATGCTTGGAGTTCGCCAGGCCGGCGGCGAGGACTTCCCCCAGCGGCGAGCTGGCCCGCAGCTCCTTGAGCTTGTCCTTGTTCAGTTGCTTGTCCTTGATCCAGACCCAGACCTGCCCGAGCAGATGCTCCGGGGTCACGCGGCTGGCCCGCAGGGTCCACAGGCGTTCGGCAACGATACCCAGTGCCGCGATGGAACTCAGAATGATCGGCAACATCATCCAGCCGCCGGATTTGACCAATTCCCACACAGTGACTGCCCCCTCGAAAAAGTGCGCCACTTTATCACACAGACTCGCCTTGCAGACCCGCCCCACCGATTAGCGCCTCAGTCGATTGCGCTGGATCAATATTGCCCCGGTGGCCCGACTGTGGGCCGATCGCGCCAGTAACGTCGATGCCCGGCCTCGGTGCGCGGCAGCTCGAAAGCCCCCAATTGCAGACGAATGGCGCCCTGCTCGGCGCTGTCGTAAATCGCCAGGCCCGAGCGTCGATACCGGGCCATCACCTGAGGATGAGGATGGCCGAACGCGTTGCCATGCCCTCGGGAGATCAGTACCGAATGCGGCTTGAGACGTGACAGCAACGCCATCGACGACGAACTGCGGCTGCCGTGATGCGGCGCGGCCAGCCACTGGATCGGCACCGTCAGGGGCTCATCGAGCATGGCGCGCTCGGCAGGGGTATCGATATCGCCGGTCAGCAGCAGGCGCTCGCCGCCGGCCTCCACCAGCAAAACGCAGGATTTCTGGTTGCTTTCGACGGCAGAGGCCCACCGCCACAGCTCGAACCCGACCCCGTCCCACTCCCAGCGCCTGCCACTGTCGCAAGGCCCGGCCTGCAGTTCGGCGGGCAGCGCGTCGGGATCGCCGCTGATCACTTCCATCGTTGGCAGCCCATTGCGCACCGCGCGGGCCCCGCCGGCATGATCGGCGTCGGCGTGGCTGAGCAGCATCAGGTCCAAGCCGCGCACACCCAGTTTGCGTAAGGTCGGCAGTACGACGCGCTCGCCCACATCAGCCTTGCCAAAGCGCGGCCCAGCGTCGTAAAGCAGGCTGTGATGCCGGGTACGTACCAGCACCGCCAGCCCTTGGCCCACGTCCAGTTGCCAGATCTCGGCCTGCCCTTGCGGTAGGTGCTCTTGCGGTGGGAAAACCATCAGCAACACCATTGGCCACCCCAGTACACGTAGCGGCACACCTTTGGGCAACAGCAGCAAAAAAGCACCGAAGGCGGCGATACCCAAGGCCCAGGGCGGGACCGCTGCAGGCACCCAGGCCGGCATTCGCCCGGCAACCAGCGCCAACCCCTTGAACAGCAGATCGAGCAGCCCGCCGGCGATCCACAGCAGGCCTTCGCCCATGAGCGGCACCGGCAACAACACCGTGCCAAGCAACGCGGGCGGCAATACCAACAGGCTGATCCAGGGCACCGCGAGCAGGTTCACCAACGGCCCGCTGAGGCTGACCGGCAAGCCCACGATCAACAACAATGGACACAGACCGAGCGCAACCAGCCATTGGGCACGGGTCCAGGTTTGCCACCAGCGCCAGGGCCCCAGGCGAGCGCCAAAGGTGAACATCAATATGGCGACGGCCGCAAACGACAACCAGAACCCTGGCCGCAAGCTGGCAAGCGGATTGAACATCAGCACCCCGACGAAGGCCAGCAGCCATGCCCACCATGGATCTGGCTGTTTGAAGCGCAAGCGCCATAGCAGCACCAAGCCGATCATCGCGCAGGCCCGCCGCACCGGTACCTCGAAGCCGGCGAGCAAGCCGTAGCCCAGGGCGGCGCAGAAGGCCAGCCCACAGGCCCAAGGCAACCAGGCCAGCCCCACCGGCCACAGACCATAACGCGCCGCACCGGCCACCAACAGGTACACCAGGCCGGCGAGCAGGCCGATGTGTTGCCCGGAGATCACCAGCAAATGGACGGTGCCGGTGTCTTGCAGCACCTGCCAATCCTCGCGACTCAGCCCGCCGCCGTCGCCCAGGACCAGAGCCGCCAACGCACCGGAGCGGCCGTGGGCATCGACCTGTGTCAGCGCCTGACGCACCCCATCACGCCAGGCGCCCCGGGCCGCTTGTAAAAGACGGCCATCCTTGATCGTACCGGTCGCGCCGATGCCGCGGCTCAGCAACCAGGCGGCATAGTCGAAGCCGTGTGGGTTCAGCAGCCCGGTGGGCCGCTTGAGCTTCACCGCCAATCGCCATCGTTCACCGCTGCTGACCGGCGGACCACCGAACCAGGCGAGACGCATCGTTGCCGGTAGCCGGGTACGACGTGAGTGGGCATCGGCGAGTTCGAAGCGCACCACGCCATCGCCCTGTTGCGGCAAACCGACCACGCGCCCCTCGACCCAGCGGGTTTCACCGTCGAGCGCGCTGGATAACCGATCGTCCAGCGCAAACTGCGCCGACAGGCAGGCCCAGGCCAGCCCGAACAGGAAAAAACCCAGCGGATAGGTTCGAAACGGCAACGCCATCAGCGCCAGCACCGCCATGGCTGCGATCAGCCACAACGGCGGCAGTATCGGTAGTAAAATCGGCGCCAACAGCCCCAGTGCAAGCGCGACTAACCCTGTGCGCATAACCCGTCCTTGAGAGTACCCTCTTCAGGCATAGACGGTCCGCCGCACCGCTGGCGTTATCAATTGTCACAAAGTCTGAATCTGTCAGCTGTAGAATCCGGACATACTTGCGGCCTTAATGCGTTGAACCGACCGAGAAGCCTTATGCCCCGGCGCTTATTCAAACGTTACATGCCAGACCCAGAAAGCATTCGGGAACATAAATCCTTACGTTTTTTTGGCACCTTGCTGCACGATCCCAATCTTTGGCACCTCAATCGGCACTCTGTCGCCCGGGCGATGGCTGTTGGCCTGTTTACCGCATTCTTGCCGATCCCCTTACAAATGTTGCTGGCCGCCACACTGGCCATCACGGTGCGCGGCAACATGCCGATTGCGGTGAGCCTGGTGTGGCTGACCAATCCGCTCACCATGCCGGCGGTGTTTTTCTGCACTTACCAGACCGGCGCGTGGTTGATGGACGTGCCCGCCCGAGCGCTGCCCGAAGAGCTGACCTGGGCATGGATCAGTGGCCAGTTGTCCACCTTGTGGCAGCCCTTCCTGCTCGGCTCGGTGGCGACCGGCCTGGTACTCGGCGCCCTCGCCTACTTCGTCACCATGAGTTACTGGCGCTGGTGGGTGGCCCGACAGTGGACGCGGCGCAAGAAAAGCCGGATGTGAAATGCAAAAAGGCCTCCTGGGAATGGAGGCCTTTTTTTGGCGTTCGGACTGACGCTATCGCGAGCAGGCTCGCTCCCACAGGGGGTTTAGGTACGCATCCCCCGCCCGCTGACCAGTAACCGCGCGCAACCGAGGTAAAGCACCACGGTCGCCACCAGCATGAAGGTAATTGCGATGCTGATCTTGATGTCCGACACCCCGAGGATGCCATAGCGAAAAGCGTTGACCATGTGCAGCACCGGGTTGGCCAGGGACACGGTCTGCCAGAACGGCGGCAACAGGGAAATCGAGTAGAACACCCCGCCCAGGTAGGTCAGCGGCGTGAGCACGAACGTCGGGATGATGGAAATGTCATCGAAGTTGCGCGCAAACACGGCATTGATGAAACCCAGCAGCGAAAAGATCGTGGCCGTGAGCACCACCACCAATACCGTCACCCCCAGGTGATGCACCTGCAAATGGGTGAAGAACAACGACAACAGGGTCACGATTAGGCCCACCGCCAACCCTCGCAGCACACCGCCCAGGGTGTAGCCGATGAGGATCGTATGGGGCGACACCGGCGAGACCATCAATTCTTCGATCGAACGCTGGAACTTGCTGCCGAAGAAACTCGACACAACGTTGCCATAGGCGTTAGTGATCACCGACATCATGATCAGCCCCGGCACGATGTAGTCCATGTACGTGAAACCACCCATGTCGCCGATTTGCCGGCCGATCAGGTTACCGAAGATCACGAAGTACAAGACCATGGTGATGGCGGGCGGCAGCAGCGTCTGCGGCCAGATCCGCATGAAGCGCCGGATTTCACGGTAAACAATGGTATTGAGGGCGATGAGGTTGGGGCGCAGTTCGGAATTCATGCTCATACCGCCACCTTCGCCAGATTCTTCTCCACCAGGGACACGAACAACTCCTCGAGCCGATTGGTTTTGTTGCGCAGGCTCTGCACTTCAATGTTTTGCACGGCCAGTTGGTTGAACAGCCCGGTGATGCCCACGACTTTGTCCACCTGCACTTCCAGGGTGTGGCTGTCCACCAGGCGGGCCGGATACCCCATGAGCTGCGGCGCCGTCGTCAGGTCGTTTTTCAGGTCCAGCAGGAACGTTTCCACATGCAGTTGGCTGAGCAACTGGCGCATGCTGGTGTTCTCAACGATGGTGCCGTGGTCGATGATGCCGATGTTGCGGCACAACTGCTCAGCCTCTTCCAGGTAATGGGTGGTGAGGATGATGGTGATGCCTTTCTGGTTCAGCTCGGTGAGGAAGCTCCACATCGAACGACGCAGTTCGATGTCCACGCCAGCGGTCGGTTCATCGAGGATTAACAGGCGCGGCTCATGCACCAGCGCACGGGCAATCATCAGACGACGCTTCATGCCGCCGGACAACGAACGGGACGGCACGTCGCGCTTGTCCCACAGGCCCAACTGGGTCAGGTACTGCTCGGCGCGCTCGTTGGCGATCTTCGGCGGGATGCCGTAGTAACCGGCCTGGGTGACGACGATGTCGAAGGTCTTCTCGAACTGGTTGAAGTTGAATTCCTGGGGCACCACGCCGATGCAGCGCTTGAGGGCGGCGGGCTCGCGGTCCAGGTCATGACCAAAGACGTTCACCGTTCCGCTGGTCTTGTTCACCAACGTGGAGAGAATGCCAATGGTGGTGGATTTGCCGGCACCGTTCGGGCCGAGCAAGGCGAAGAAATCACCTTCGGCGACGTCCAGATCGATACCACTCAAGGCCTGGAAACCGTTGCCGTAGGTTTTGGTTAGCTGCCGGATGGACAGAGCGGAACTCATATCGGATTACGCACCAAGAAGGGAGGGAGGAAAAGAACAGATAAGGGCGGGCGGCAAGCAATGCAACCACCGCGCACGAAGGCAATGGTGCTTGGCGTCGCCGCACAAGTACAGTCAAGCGTGTCGATAGTAGGTATTAAGTCAACGCGGTCATGACGGCTTTGCGGTAGGCCGGGCGCTGCTGCAACCGCGTGTACCAGGCCTGTACGCCAGGCTGCTCGGCGCGCTGGATGGGCATCTCGAACCAGGCATAAATGAAACTGCCCAGGGGAATGTCGCCCATGCCGATTTCATCACCCGACAGGTAGGGCTGTTCACTCAAGGTCTGCTCGACCATGGCAAGCAAATCGTCGCACGCTTTGATCGCCGCGTTGATGACCGCCCAGTCCTGTTGCTCAGCCGGGGTGCGCAAGACGCCCCAGAACACGGTGCGAAACGGTGCGGCAAAACTGGAGGTGGTCCAGTCCATCCATTTTTCAGCTTGGGCCCGTGCCTGTCCGTCAGCGGGATACCAGGCCGAACCCAACGCATGGCGAGCAGCCAGGTAACGCACGATGGTATTGGACTCCCAGAGCACAAAGCCGTCGTCTTCGATCATCGGCACCCGACCATTGGGGTTTTTCGCACGGTACTCGGGCGTGTCCACCACACCGAATGCCCCGCCCGCATCAATAGCCTCGTAGGCCAGCCCCAACTCTTCTGCGCACCACAACGCCTTGCGCACATTCGATGAATTTTTCCGGCCCCATATCTTCAGCATCACGGCGTCCCTCGATGGATATATGCCGCAGCAGCATACGCCGGATCAGACGCGCCTCAAATCACCCTGCAGGTCGCCGAGCAAGCGCGGCACCTGCGCGCCGAACAGGTGCGGGTAGCATTTCTCCAGGTGTTCGAAGAAGAACGTTTCGGGCACATCGGCGAACTGGCCGTGGTCAGTGACGTACTCCATCAGTTTCGCCCCTTGCCGATTGAACGGGTGGAAAACGCTGTCGTGGCGACCGTCGAATTCCAGCGGGGCCACATCGAACAACTCGCACAGCCCCTGGTTGAATGCCGGCGTGGCCTTGACCCAGCGGTCGTTCAGGTACAGCTCGGTATAACCGTGCATGGCGAACACGTCGCTCCTGAGCAATTCCAACAGGCGCGGCGTAGACAGGTGATTGCGGACATCCGCCAGGCCGATGCGCGCCGGGATGCCGCAATGCCGGGCGCAGCCGGCCAGCAAGGTAGCCTTGGGCACACAGTAACTTTCGCCCGCAGCCAACGCGTAACTGCCGCACAGGGTCGCCGGGTCGCGACTGAAGGTATAGGGATTGTAGCGCACCGCCTCGCGCACGGCGTAATACAGACTGACCGCTTGCGCCAGCGGGGCGCGGTCGGCACCGCGGTGGGTTTCGGTGAAGTTGATGACCGCTGGATGATCGCTGTCGATGAACGGACCGGGGTTCAGGTATTGCTGCATAAAAGGAAGGCCTCTCAAAAAACATCACAAGGAGCTCCTACACAGCTCCTACGGGAGGGCTTGCCTCGAGTTTATCCACAGCCTCCAGCCAGCGATAACGGCATTCCGGCCAAACAATGGCGTTTTCTCACCTTGTTAACGAACGATTTCCCACGGCTGTTGCCAACCAGACTGGCGCAATGCCCCCAGGGTTTCCCACGAAATCAATCACATCGCGCTGAGCGCCGGTTTTGCAGATGCCGTCTAAGCTCTGAAGGTCGGTTTTTGCCTTGGTTCACGGAGGATTACATATGTTGTTGTTGTGGATACTGGTTCTGGTCGTCGGTAAAGCTTGGCTGGCGCATCGGCGCATCGCGCCGTTGCCCGCGCTGGGCATCATCGCGGCCTACCTGCTGGCCATGAGCCTGTTCAGCCCGGCTCCCGGGTGGCTGATGCTGATCTTCTGGGTTGCGTTCGCCGCCGTCGCGGCCCCGCTGCTGCTACCGGACCTGCGCCGCAAGTATTTCAGCGCGCCGATGTTCGACTGGTTCCAGAAAACCCTGCCGCCCATGTCCGAGACCGAGCGCGACGCCATCGATGCCGGCACGGTGTGGTGGGATGGCGAACTGTTCAGCGGCCGCCCGGATTGGAACTTGCTGCTGGCCTACCCCAAGGTGCAACTGACTGAGGAAGAGCAGGCGTTCCTCGACGGCCCTACCGAAGCCCTCTGCGCGATGGTCAGCGACTGGCAGATCGGCCAGGCCATGGACCTGCCGCCTGAAGCCTGGACCCATATCAAGGAGCATGGATTCTTCGCGCTGATCATTCCCAAGGAATACGGCGGCAAAGGTTTTTCTGCCTACGCCCATTCCCAAGTGGCAATGAAACTGGCCACGCGCAGCGGCGATCTGGCCTCTACCGTGATGGTTCCCAACTCCCTCGGCCCGGCAGAACTGCTGCTGCACTACGGCACTGATGAGCAACGCGACCATTACCTGCCGCGACTGGCCCGTGGCGACGACATTCCCTGCTTCGCCCTGACCGGGCCGCTGGCCGGCTCCGACGCCGGGGCGATGCCCGACACCGGCATCATCTGCAAGGGTGAATGGGAAGGCCAGGAAACCCTCGGCCTGCGCCTGAACTGGGAAAAACGCTACATCACCCTCGGCCCGGTGGCCACCCTCCTGGGCCTGGCCTTCAAAGCGTATGACCCCGACCACCTGCTGGGTGACGAAGAAGACCTGGGCATCAGCCTCGCCTTGATTCCCACCGACACCCCTGGCGTGCATATCGGCCGCCGCCACCTGCCCCTTGGCGCCGCATTCATGAACGGGCCGAACTGGGGCAAGGACGTGTTCATCCCGCTGGACTTCCTCATTGGCGGTCAGGCCATGCTCGGCAAGGGCTGGATGATGCTGATGAACTGCCTGTCGGTCGGGCGCTCGATTTCCCTGCCGGCGGTGGGCACCGGTGCAGCGAAGTTCACCAGCCTGGTGACGGGCCAGTACGCCCAGGTGCGCGAGCAATTCAACGTACCGTTATCGGCATTCGAAGGTATCCAGGAAGCCATGGCGCGCATCGGTGGCAACGCCTGGATGATGGATGCTGCTCGCATGCTGACCGCCAACGCCGTGGACCTGGGGGAAAAGCCTTCGGTGCTGTCGGCCATTCTCAAGTACCACCTGACCGAACGCGGTCGCGAGTGCATCAGCCACGCCATGGACGTGCATGGCGGCAAGGGCATCATCATGGGCCCGAACAATTACCTGGGCCGCAGCTGGCAAGGTGCGCCGATCTTCATCACGGTCGAAGGCGCGAACATCCTGTCGCGCAACCTGATGATCTTTGGCCAGGGCGCCATTCGCTGCCATCCGTTCGTGCTCAAGGAAATGGCTCTGGCAACCCGTGAAGACAAGGACCAGGCGCTGGTCGAGTTCGACACCTTGTTGCTCAAGCACATTGGTTTTGCCGTGAGTAACGCCGCCAGCACCCTGGTGCTCAACCTCGGCCTGGGGCATTTCGAGAAGGCCCCCGGCAATGCCTTGAGCCAAGGTTATTTCCGCGCTCTCAACCGGCAGGCAGCAGCATTCGCCCTGCTGGCGGACCTGAGCATGATGCTGCTGGGGGGGGAACTCAAACGCCGGGAGCGCTTGTCAGCCCGCCTGGGCGACGTATTGAGCAACCTGTACCTGGCGTCCGCCGCACTCAAGCGCTATCACGACCTGGACTCGCCGGACCACATGGCACCGCTGTTCACCTGGGCCATGGAGGAAAGCCTGGGCCAGTCGGAGCGTGCGCTGGATGAACTGTTGAGCAACTTCCCGAACCGGGTGCTGGGTTGTCTGTTGCGCCTGGTGGTGTTCCCCTTCGGTCGTCGTCACAAGGGCCCGAGCGACAGGCTCGACGCCGAGGTGGCGGCGGTCATCGGCCGGGCCAAGGGAGACCCGACCCTCGAGGAGTTGCTGCAGGGCTGCTATCGCCCGCAATCGGCCGACGATCCGGTGGGCGCCCTGCAATACGCCGCCGACCTGCTGGCCGCCGCCCATCCGTTGCACAAGAAACTGCACGTCGCGCTCAAACAGGGCCAGCTCAACCCCGCGCCGGGTGAACCCCTCATCGACGCCGCCCTGGAAGCGGGTGTGCTGCAAGCCGATGAAGCGCAGACCTTGCGTGCGGCCGAGGCGGCACGGCGCAAGGTCATCGACGTGGATGACTTCGATAAGGAGGAGTTGACGCTGGCGCAGGACAAGGTCCGTTGATCGTGACGGCCAGGTACGCTCGTCACCTATAGCTCTTCACCTATAAAAGCGGGCGCAAGGGCTTTATACTCCTGCGCCCGTTTTGCTCTTGAGGACTTATCTCGTGTCCAATGTCGTTGCCGATCACCTTGTCTTGCTTGACCACTTGCGCAGCATCCTGGTCGCCGTGGGTGAGGCCGAACAGGTGCCCGAAGAAAGCCACGCCTTGTTCCTGGAGCGCTTCGACGAGTTGCGCGCGCAACTGCCCGTCGACCCGATCGAAAGCCAGTACCTGGGCCAGGACCTCCTGGGCCAAGTGATCATCCGTTATCCGCAGATCGCCCACCTGGTGCCTCGCGACCTGCTCTGGTACTTCGCCGGCGACTGCCTGCACTACATGCCCGACGAAGAAATCGCCCTGTACCAGGCCCTGGAGGAACGTCGTTTCGAAGCCGAGCAAAACGACGAGCCTTTCGACTGGAACCAGGAAAAACAATTGCTGGCGATGTCGGACCAGGACAGCAAACACTGATTGCCATCCGTCATGCAAAGGCCCGCACGGTTAACCCGGCGGGTTTTTTTTGCCTTGCCAAAGTGTGTTGCCTGGACGGGCCTCATCGCGAGCAAGCCCGCCCCCACACTGGTTTGTGGTTGATCACAAAATTCATGTGCACTGCAGATCCTGTGGGAGCGAGCCTGCTCGCGATGGGGCCGGTCAAAACAACCCATCACTTTCCGGCAACTCATAACGTGTCGCGACCTTGCTGGAACCACTCCCGCCGCCCACCGTGCTCAAGGTCGGCTCCTTCTCCAGGCACGCCACCAGATAGTCAATGAACACCCGCAGCTTGGGCGGCAGGTAGCGGGTCGGTGAATGCAGCAACCACAAGCCACCGTGGTAGGAGGCCAGGAACGTCCAGTCGGCCAATACCTGCACGATCAAGCCTTGCTCCAAGGCATGGCGGGCGGTGAAGTACGGCAGGCTGCCAATGCCGATGTGCTGCAAGACGGCCCCCAACCGCACGCCCGTGTGATTGGCTGCGTAGCGCCCGTGCACGCCTACGGTGACGGACTTGCTGCCTTTCTTGAATTTCCAGCGCGCGTCGTTTGGAGTTGCCCCCAGATAAATGCAGCTGTGTTCCAACAAATCGTGAGGATGCGTGGGAGTACCGTGCTCAGCCAGGTATTGCGGCGTGGCGCAAAGCAAGTGATCGATTGTCAGCAATTGACGCCCCACCAGCCCGACCGGAGGTTGATCGGTAATCCGGATGGCCAGGTCGACATGATCGTCGATCAGGTCGACCTGCCGATCCTCCAGGAACAGCTCCACATCGACCTTTGGATAACGGCGCAAGAATTCGGGCATGTGCGGATGAATCACGAACCGCCCCACCGCCTTGGGCACGCTGACGCGGAGTCGGCCTTCGGCCTCCTGAGTGAACTGCCCGCTGATTTCCATCACCGACCGAGCGGCGGCGACCATTTCCTGACAGCGCTTGAACACTTCTTCCCCGCCATCGCTCAAACGCAACTTGCGGGTGGTGCGTTGCAACAAGCGGGTCGCCAGGGCTTTCTCCAGACGAGAAATACTGCGGCTGATGGCCGACGGTGATGAACCTGACTGACGGGCCGCCTCGGAGAAACTGCCGGTCTCCACGACCTTGACGAAGATGGCCATTTCGGCCAGCAACGGCAACGGTAGATTTGTGCTCATGGCGCAACAGTCCTTTGAAATTTTAACGGATTATCACTCTTTTACGCCCTACCTATAATCCCGTCACAATTTCTGATGTGGATATGGCACATGACACTTCGCCTCTTTTTCCATAGCGATGACCTCAAGGCCAACGTGGAAGTCCTGGATTGCAGCCCCCGGGAACATGAATTTGCCGTGGTGCTGTACGCCACGCTGTTCCACCCCCAGGGTGGCGGTCAGCCTTGCGACACCGGATGGATCGGTGAAAGCCAGGTGCTACGCGTGGTCCAGGAAGGAGCACAACTCGTCCATTACGTCGATTGCCCCGTGGCCTTGGGCATGGCTGAGATCCGCGTGGATACGCAGCGCCGACAGTTGAATTCGCGCCTGCACTCGGCTGGGCACCTGATCGGCCATTTCGCCCAGACCCGTGGCTGGACGCCAATCAAGGCCCATCACTGGCCCGGCGAAAGCCGTGTGCAGTTCCAGCCAGGGGAAAATGCTCAGGAACTGGACATCTCGATCATTCAGCAAGGCATCGACGAATGGATTGCCGATGACCTGCCGCGCCTGATCATGTTGCGCGAAGGCCTGCGCGAAGTCGGTTTCGGTGAGCTTGCCGCCTACGGCTGCGGCGGTACTCACGTGCAGCGCCTGCAGGAACTGGGAACAGTCACCATCGCCTCGCTTTCGAAAAAGAAAGGAACACTGTCAGTGCATTACCACGTGGCCTGATATCCGCCAAACCCTGCGACCTGAAATGGCTCGCAGGCCTCGCCTCACCCCTGGCAGATCTGCCCTGCGCCCCCCCCCTCACCACACAAAAAGACAGATTATTGACGTCTCTTTGAGCAGGCTTTGCCCTTCCGTCACTTTTTAGTCAATTTTTTATTCAGGGCGTGGCGCTTTGCCATGCTTGAACTACCGTCAAACAGAAGCGATGACAGGGTCGGTAAAACGCTCCTGAAGAGACCTGATCGACACCGTCGTTGCCATCGAAAATCCCGGTGAGCCCGGGTAGCGAAAAGTTGTCTGCAAGCAGCCTGTCGTTCAGTCAGGCCGGTGAAATGCGCCCGTTTGCGAGTAGCGACGAGGCCTGAAACCGGAATCAATGAACGGTCAGGTGAGAAGGAAAGGGCTAGCCCGGACCTCTTAAGTGATCCGCGGCAAATAGTTAAGCCTAAGGATGGTCTCTTTATCGAGGATCACTTCATGACCCATCGCACTGCTCCCGTTCTGAAACATTTTATTCATGGCCTGTTCTGGATGGGTCTTGGCTTGAATGCGGCCCAGGCCGCAGCGGCAAATTGTTCGCAACTGGACAATTTACCGGCGACCTTCGAGGTCAGCCAAGGGCTCCAAAGCGAGCTGCGCATCCTCGCACCCGTGACGAAGTTGGCAGTCGGCGACCCTAAAATTGCCGATGTGCAGCCCAGTGGCAGCGATGCCTTTATTCTCACGGGCCTGGCGCCCGGCGCCACCAGCCTGATGGTCTGGACCGACTGTTCGAAGATACCGCGCCAGAGCATGATCTTTGTCAAAGGTCGGGCCACTGAGGCACTGACGGGGGCTGCGAGCCTACCGTCCGAAGATCCTATGCTGTTCGCCCAGGTGCAGACTGACATTCGATTCGTTGAAGTCAGCCGGACCAAACTCAAGGAAGCTTCAACGTCGATTTTTGGCAGCCGTGGCAATTTCCTGTTCGGCTCGCCGAGGACCTTGCCCACCGTCGGCGGTATTGTCCGGCCTTCATTGCCGGCCAATAACGACATGTTCAACCTGTCGTTTGCCACCGGTAAGACACTGTTGATGATCAACGCCCTGGAAGGCAGCGGTTTCGCCTATACCCTGGCGCGGCCGAGCCTGGTGGCCCTCAGCGGGCAGAGTGCGAGCTTCCTGGCCGGTGGCGAAGTGCCGATCCCGGTGCCCAGTGCCGGCAGCGACAACGTGTCCATCGAATACAAGGAGTTCGGCATTCGCCTGACCTTGACCCCCACCGTCATCGGCAGGAATCGCATCGCACTGAAGGTGGCACCGGAAGTCAGTGAGCTGGACTTCAGCAACGCGGTGAACATCGCCGGGACACTGGTACCAGCACTCACAGTGCGTCGTACCGACACCAGCATCGCCCTGGCCGATGGTGAGAGCTTCGTCATCAGCGGCCTGATCAGCACCCGCAACAGCTCCCAGGTGAACAAATTTCCAGGGCTGGGTGATGTGCCGATTCTCGGTGCGTTCTTTCGCGACAACGCCATCAACCGCGAAGAGCGCGAGCTGCTGATGATCGTCACGCCACACCTGGTCCAACCGCTGGCCGCCGACGCGCAACTGCCAACATTGCCAGGCGAGCAACTGCGTAATTACGACCCGAATTTCTACCGCATGTACTTCCTTGAACATGGCGAGTTTGACAACCGCAGCGGGCTTTCCCAATGAGCCGTCGCCCGATGTGCGAAGCACCTATTGTCCAACGGCTTGCCAAGGGGCATTCAATGAACGCAGTGATCGCAATAGCGGCGACCTTGATGCTCGCCGGTTGTGCCAGCAATGGCGTGGTGGCTTCACGCTCGGCCGATTGTGCCAAGCCAGGATCCGACCAGGAACTGGCCCTGAACCTGGCCGAAGACATGGCCAACGAAGGTCGTTTGTACGCCAGCCTGGCAAACCTCGAACGCTTGCCCGAGGACTTGGTCCAGGTCCGCCTGCGCAAGGCTCGGGTGCTGCGCCTGATGGGGCGCCACGAAGCCGAACCGTTGTACAAAAGCCTGCTCGGGACGTGCCTGGCCGCAGATGGTGAGCATGGTCTTGGCCAGTTGGCGGCCGCCAAAAATGACAATGCCGCCGCAGCCCAATACCTCGAACGCGCAGCGAAAATGGCCCCGACCGAAGGCAAGATCCGCAATGACTTGGGGGTCGTCTACCTCAATCAACGACGCATTTCAGAAGCCCGCTTCGAGTTCATGACCGCCATGGAGCTCCAGCAGTCAGACACCCTGGCCGCGCTCAACATGGTGACCCTGCTGATTTACCAGGACAACTGGAAGCAGGCCGCCGAGCTCGCGAACATGGCCAAGCTGAGCCCCCAGCAAGTGGCGGATGCCCAGGCCCGTGCGGAAAAGATCAGGGGTTCGGCCACTAACGCAGTGACGTCACCCGCCAACCGCCTGACCGAGGTTGTCGACGCCTCAACCGGCGCGGTCAAGTAAAGCGTTACGAGGAGTCCAAGAAATGATGACCAAACAATTGATGATCGCATGCATGATAGGCCTTTCCACCAGCGTCTGGGCCATTGAACCAGGCCCCTCTTCGCCCGCACAGCAAGGCACCGAGAGCTGGATGCAACTACAGATTCGCGGCGTGGCCGCCTCCACCAACCTGCAAACCGCCTCGGCCGCCGAACGCGAGATGACCATGCAACGCTGGCTCAACAGCTTCAACTACCCGATCCCGGAATTCTTTGACCAGGACTCGGGAGGCGAGATCACCAGCAGTAAATGAAACACGCAGGAAACGAAAAGATCGCAGCCCTCGACAGCGCCTACATTTGATCCGATGTAGGAACTGCCGGGGGCTGCGGTCTTTTGGCTGACCAGCGGAAAAAACTGGGGCGAGCGAACTTGCTCGCGAAGAGGGCATCACATCCAACACTCATGCAACTGATCCACCGCCATCGCGAGCAGGCTCGCTCCCACAATTGGATCGGCGTATGACCGGGAGAGTCAGGTCGGCTGTCAGGCCGCCTCGCGAGCAAGCTTTGCTCCCACAGACCTCTTCCACAGAATGTTGGGTGCTTACAAGATCAGTGCCCACCGCCGATCCCTGTGGGAGCCGAGCTTGCTCGCGATGGCGGTGGGTCTGCTTGCACCCATGCTGAAGGTGCCGTCGCCATCGCGAGCAGGCTCGCTCCCACAATTGGATCGGCGTATGACCGGGAGAGTCAGGTCGGCTGTCAGGCCGCCTCGCGAGCAAGCTTTGCTCCCACCGACCTCTTCCACAGAATGTTGGGTGCTTACAAGATCAGTGCCCACCGCCGATCCCTGTGGGAGATTCTATGGTGCAGGGCTACCCCTTAAATGCCCTTCGGTAAGTATTCGCTCTGGTTCTTCAGCAGGGCGAATACTACTCGGGCAAGCTTGCGGGCCAGTGCCACTAATGCTTCGGT
>NZ_CAXAPG010000050.1:0-20807 GCF_963970585.1 Pseudomonas sp. RL_105y_Pfl2_101 | reverse complement strand
CCCAAGCAGATCATCTGTGCAGCGATGCGCAAGCTACTACATTTCGTTTACGCCGTTCTCAAATCGGGTCAGCCATTTGACCCAAAATTTGCCCTTGCTCGATGAGGGGCAAGACGGTATCTACAGGTCGAGCGACGGGTCTTGGGTTGTCTGTGCGATAGGGCCCGCCCAGGCGCTGCAAAGCCCTAGCGCAACCCATCCCGAAACTGCCCCGGCGTCATCCCGGTCCAGCGCTTGAAGGCGCGGCTGAAGCTGCTGGCATCGGCAAAGCCCAGCAGATAACTGACTTCGCTCAGCGAGCAATTCGGATCCCGCAGGTGCAGCAGCGCCAGATTCTCCCGGCACTCGTTGAGCAGTGCGTCGAAGCGACAGCCTTCGTCGGCCAGGTGCCGTTGCAGGCTGCGCAGGCTCAGGTGCATGGCCTGGGCGATGCGTTCGGCGCTGGGCTCGCCTTCGGGCAGTTGGGCCTCGATGGCTGCGCGCACCTTGCGTTCCCAGGTCAGTGGCTTGAGCTGTGCGAGGGTGCGTTCGAGCACGGCTTCGTTGTGTTCGGCCAGCTCCGGGTTGGCGTCGTCCAGGTGGCTGTCGAAGTCGCTGAGGTTGAACTCCAGGCAATCCTGCGCGGCGCCGAAATGCACCGGCGAGCGGAACACCTTGTGCCAGGGGCTGGGGTCCGCCGGTTCCGGGCGACGCAGGTACACCGCCAGCGGTGCGTAATCGCGGCCGAGCCGGTTGCGGCAGGTGCGCACGTAAATCGCCGCGAACGCGTCGATGGCTTCAAAGGCCGGTGCCGGACGGCCCTGGGGCACATCGAGACGGAAGCGGTAGCGGTCTTCGCCCCGGCTCAATTGCAAGGTCAGCGCATCGCTGACCACCGGGTGATAGCGCACGATCCGCTCGAACACTTCTCGCAGGCTGGCGCTGGCCACCAGGGCATAGCCCAGTGCGTGAAACGTAGTGGGGCTGACGAAGCGCGACACCCGCAGGCCAATCGCCGGGTCGCCGCTGGCCTGCACCGCCAACGCCCACAGGCGCGTGGTGGCCGAGAGCGGGTAACGGGCGTTCGGGTCGTCCATCCATTGCGGGTCGAGACCGGCCTCGACGCACAGGGCGTGGCTGTCCAGGCCCAGCGCATCGAGCTGTTTGCGCAGGGCGCGGGTCCAGCTGGCGAGGGAGGTTGGCTCAGTCATGACGATTGGCGCTTGCGGTCAACAGGTTGGCGTTTACGGCTACCACCCCAGGGGACTACGCCCGGCAGGATGAGCACATCGATAACAGAGGATGTAAGCCATGCACGGCACTTACGCAAGCCCCGAGCGATTGAATGCACAACAACGATCGGCCCATATTCGCCAGGTGGTCTTGGCCCGGGGCGAAGCATTGCGTCGGTGCTATCCGATCCTGCGCCACCAGGATGCATTGGGCGCGGGTATCCTGGCGTTCGCCCTGGCTGGGATGATCGGTTCGGCGCTGCTCTACATCAACGGTTACCTGGCCGGGTGGGCATGCTTGTTGCTCAACGCTTTTTTTGCCTCGCTGACCCACGAGTTGGAACACGACCTGATCCACAGCATGTATTTTCGCAAGCAGCGCCTGCCCCACAACCTGATGATGGGGTTGGTCTGGCTGGCGCGGCCGAGCACGATCAATCCTTGGATCCGCCGCCACCTGCACCTCAACCATCACAAAGTGTCCGGCAGTGAGGCCGATATGGAGGAGCGGGCCATCACCAACGGCGAACCCTGGGGACTGGCACGGTTGCTGATGGTCGGCGATAACGTGATGTCGGCCTTCATTCGCCTGCTGCGGGCCGAGACCTGGGCGCACAAACGCAGCATTCTCAAACGCACGCTGAAGGTGTACTTCCCGCTGGCGTTGCTGCACTGGGGCGCCTGGTATGTGTTTCTCGGTTTCCACGGGGCCAATGGCATCGCCAGTCTGCTGGGCACTTCAATCGACTGGTCGGCCACCACACTGGCGATGATGCAGGCGATCGACATCGCTGCGGTGGTGATCATCGGGCCGAACGTGTTGCGCACCTTTTGCTTGCATTTGGTCAGCTCGAACATGCACTACTACGGCGACATTGAGCCGGGCAATGTCATCCAGCAGACCCAGGTGCTCAACCCTTGGTGGCTGTGGCCGTTGCAGGCGTTCTGTTTCAACTTCGGCAGCAGCCATGGCATTCATCATTTTGTGGTGAAGGAGCCGTTCTACATTCGCCAACTGACGGTGCCGGTGGCCCACAAGGTGATGCGGGAGATGGGCGTGCGGTTCAATGATTTCGGTACGTTTGGCCGGGCGAATCGGTTTGTGCGGCAAGAGGGTGGGGCGCGGGAGCTTGCGCGCGCTGAACGGTAAGCGCTGTATCGGAGCTGCGTAGGAGCTATGTAGGAGCTGTCGAGTGCAACGAGGCTGCGATCTTCCCCCTGACGCTTAAATCCCAACCCCAAACGAAAGATCAAAAGATCGTAGCTTCGCCAGCGCCTACAGAGCCCAGCGGGCGCCTTAGAACGGATAGCTCACCGTCGCCGCCACATTGCGTTCTTCACCCATGTAGCAGTAGCTCCGGCTGGCGCACGAGGCGACGTAGGTTGCGTTCATCAGGTTGTTTGCGTTCAGGCGCACACCCACGTCCTTCAAATCGACCGTGCCCAGCCGTCGGCGAATGTGCAACCAGCGCTCGCCCGCCATGCCCTCCCGTCGCCTATTTCTTCGAATCCCTAATTATTTGTAAAGGCTTGCCGAAAGACTGGTATGCGTGCACCAAAGTGGAGCGGAGTGATAACCGCTTGCGCTGCTACATGGAACGTTGAAAACCTGGAATGCACCCCCACTCCTTGCATAAGAAGCCCCATCGATGAATCTAAAGTTCAGCCACAAAATCCTTCTTGCCGCCTCTGGTGTGGTGGTCCTGGCTTTTGCCCTCTTCACGTTTTACAACGACTATTTGCAGCGCAACACCATCGGCAGCAGTCTTGAGTCGTCCATCGAGCAATCCGGTGACCTGACGGCCAGCAGCATCCAGAACTGGATGAGTGGCCGGATACTGGTGCTGGAAAACCTGGCGCAAAACATCGCGCATCAGGGGGCTGCGGCTGATCTGCCAGGGCTGGTCGATCAGCCGGCGCTGACGTCGAACTTCCAGTTCACTTATGTGGGCCAGGCCAACGGTGTCTTCACCCAACGCCCGGACGCCAAAATGCCTGACGGCTATGACCCGCGCCAACGCCCTTGGTACAAACAGGCTGTGACCGCTGATAAAGCCATGCTGACCCCGCCTTATCTGGCGGCGGTGGGTGGACTGGTGGTGACCGTTGCCCTGCCGGTGAAGCACAACGGCGAACTGCTCGGCGTGGTGGGCGGCGACTTGAGCCTGGAAACCTTGGTGAAAATCATCAACTCCGTGGATTTCGGTGGTCTGGGCCATGCGTTCCTGGTCAGCGGCGACGGTCAGGTGATCGTCAGCCCGGATAAAGACCAGGTGATGAAGAACCTCAAGGACATCTATCCCGGCACCCCGGTGCGCATTGGCAAGGGTATCCAGGAGGTTGAGCTGAACGGGCAGGACCGTATCCTTTCGTTTACTCCAGTTACTGGCTTGCCGAACGCCGAGTGGTACATCGGCCTGTCGATCGACAAGGCCAAGGCCTACGCACCGTTGAGCCAGTTCCGCACGTCTGCGCTGATTGCGATGTTTGTCGCGGTGGCGGCCATTGCGTTGTTGCTGAGCCTGCTGATCCAGGTGCTGATGCGTCCGTTGACCACCATGGGCCGCGCCATGCAGGACATCGCCCAGGGCGAAGGTGACCTGACCCGGCGCCTGGTGGTGCAGGGCAAGGATGAATTCGCGGTGCTGGGTGGTTCGTTCAACCAGTTCGTGGAGCGGATTCACGCGTCGATCTCGGAAGTGTCTTCCGCCACCCGCCAGGTGCATGACCTTTCGCAGCGGGTGATGACTTCGTCCAATGCGTCGCTCGTCGGCTCGGATGAGCAGAGCGCCCGCACCAACAGCGTGGCGGCGGCCATCAACGAGTTGGGCGCCGCGACCCAGGAAATCGCCCGCAATGCTGCCGATGCCTCGCAACATGCCAGCGGTGCCAGCGAGCAGGCCGATGACGGTCGCCAGGTGGTGGAAAAAACCATCCAGGCCATGACCGAGCTGTCGCAGAAGATCAGCCTTTCGTGCACCCAGATCGAAACCCTGAACGCCAGCACCGATAACATCGGCCACATCCTGGACGTGATCAAGGGCATCTCCCAGCAAACCAACCTGCTGGCCTTGAACGCGGCCATCGAAGCAGCCCGTGCCGGTGAAGCCGGCCGTGGTTTTGCGGTGGTGGCCGATGAAGTGCGCAACCTGGCGCACCGCACCCAGGAATCGGCGGAAGAAATCCACAAGATGATCACCTCGCTGCAGGTCGGCTCCCGTGAAGCGGTGAGCACGATGAACGCCAGCCAGACGTCCAGCGAAGAAAGCGTGGACGTGGCCAACCAGGCCGGCCTGCGACTGGTCAGCGTGACGCAGCGCATCGGTGAAATCGACGGTATGAACCAGTCGGTGGCTGCTGCGACCGAAGAACAGACCGCAGTGGTTGAAACCCTCAACATGGACGTCAGCCACATCAACCTGTTGAACCAGCAAAGCGTGGCCAACCTCAATGAAACCCTGAAGGATTGCGATGCCTTGTCGCAACAGGCCAACCGACTGAAGCAACTGGTGGACAGCTTCAAGATCTGACCCAACCGCCTGTGGCGAGGGCGCTTGCCCTCGCTCGGCTGCGCCTTGTAGGAGCTGGCGAAGGCTGCGATCTTTCGATCTTCGCTTGAGACTCAAGTGTTCTAGGGAAGATCGCAGCCTCGTTGCACTCGACAGCTCCTACGCGGCTCCTGCACAGGTCCTGCACGCAGGCTAGCTCCCACAGGGATTGGTGGTGGCCCTGAGTTTCAGGGCCTCCTTGGAGCGGGCTACGCCCTGGCGAACATCCCCTGCACATTCCCCATCGCCTCATCGGCAAAGCCCTGGAGAAAATCCCTGAAGCCTGATGGCGTGTGGGCGTCGGTGTGGTCGGCGATGATGGTCCAGGTGGCGCGGCAGCGGTTGTCCGCCAGGGGTTCGACGCGCATGGCCGCCCACAGGTTGTCGATGCCCAGGGTGTTGTAGATCAGCGTCCAGGTCATGTGCATGGCCTGGTCGTCACGGCTGTTGAGCTGTTCCACCACCAGGTTCTGCCCATCGCGGAAGAATTTCTTGCGCAGGGACCTCACGCCCTCGCCGGTCATTTCGATGCGTTCCAGTGCCGGGATGAAACGGTCGAATCCGCCAAAATCACCCACCACGTCCCAGACGCGCGCGGCGTCAGCCGCGACCTCCACCGAGGTTTCCACCTGGCAGGCATGGGGTTTTTTGATCAGGGTGTCGGGTTGAAATGCACTCATGGTCTTGCTCCTTGCTTTGGGTTGAGGGTGTTTCAGATGAAGTCGATGGCCTTGAGATAATCGGCGCCGCGCCGCAGCAGGGCCGGGGATTTTTCCGGGTAGCTGGCGCCCATCTGCCGCACGCCCGCGCGGGCGTTGTCATGGCTGATCAACGAGATGTCGCCGATGTCTTCCTCGAAGCCGTTGAGGTAGAAACCCAACACGCCAAACAACGCATTGTCGGCATCGACCCGAGCCAATTGCTGTTGCCACTCGGCGACGCTGACCAACGAAAACTCCCGGCCGCTGTCGCGGAACGACGCGACATAAGCGTCCCAGCTCAAAGGCTGTGGGTTGTGCAGGTTGAACACCGCTTGCGTCGGCTGGTATCGGCTGGCGTGGAAGGCGATGAAGCGGGCCAGGAAATCCACCGGCATCAGGTCGAAGTTGAGTGACAGCTCCGGCACCTGGCCGAGCTGGATCGAGCCCTTGATCATCAGCATCAAGCGATTCTTGTGGGGCTGGCAGACCCCGGTCAGGCTGTTGAAACTGATGTTGCCGGGACGGAACAGATTGACCCACACCCCGCGATCCCGGGCCCGCTGCAGGATCCGTTCGCCGACCCATTTGGACAGGTTGTAGCCGTTTTTGATGTAGATTGGCGGCGTCTCGGCGGCAGGCTGTTCCAGCACCTGGCCGTCGGCGTCCAGGGCACTGGAGGCAGAAAGCGTGGAGACGAAATTGAAGATTTTCTTGCTGCGCCCTTCACACAGGCGCAGGCATTCGAAGATCGGCTCCACGTTGTCCCGTGCCAGGGACTCGTAGTCGAGCACATGGTTGACGTGGGCAGCGTTGTGCACCAGCGCGCCGAAGGTGCGGTCGATGCGGGTGTAGACGTCGTCTGGCAGGCCCAATTGCGGTTGGGTGATGTCGGCGGCGTACACACTGACGCGCTCCAGGTCCAGGTGGGTCAGGTGATTGTCCTGAAGGGCCTGGGAGAAGCGCTCGGCCGCGCTGTGTTCAGCGCTCGCGCGCACCAGGCACGCGACTTCGGTGGCGCCCCAGGCCAGCAGTGCTTCGACGATGTGCACCCCGAGAAAGCTGTTGGCGCCGGTCACCACCACCTTGTGCACATCACCGCATTGGCTGATGGGCAGCGGGTCGAGGTTGAGCTCGGCCTCGGCATCGATGAAGGCTTGGGGGCTAAGGATCGATGCGCTGCTGTGTTCCGGGTCGTCCAGCAACTTGGCCAAGGTCATCAGCGTCGGGGCTTCGATGAAGCGGTTGATCGACAGGCTGCGACCGAACGTCTGGCGGATGCTCAGCAGCAGTCGCGACAACAGGATCGAATGCCCCCCGAGGTTGAAGAAGCTTTCGTCGGTGGCGATGTCTTCGACCGGCAGTTCAAGCAGCTCGGCCCACAATTGCTGCAATTGTGTCTCCAGGGCGTTCTGCGGCTGGCGTCGCTGGCCATCGACCTGCACTTGCACCGCCATGGCGAGCAAGGCCCGGCGATCGACCTTGCCGTTGCTGGTGTAGGGCAGGCTGGGCAATTCGACGTAGGCGGCCGGGTGCATGTAGCTGGGCAAGCTGTTCTGCACATGCTCGCGCAGCGCCTGGAGGGCGTCGCCGGAGTGCTCTGGATGAACCAGGAACGCCAGGATTCGCCGCCGTTCATCGACCCCCACCGCCACCTGGCGAAACAACTGGCTATCGCGCAGGCAGTGCTCGATTTCCTCGGGTTCTACCCGAAAACCGCGGATTTTCACCTGGTTATCGCGCCGGCCACACAATTCGATGCCGTTGTCGGTCCACAGGCCGATATCACCCGTGCGATAGACCCGCAGCACTTGCCCGGTGGGCAGCGTCAGGTCGAGGTAGCGCGTCGCGGTCAACGTCGGGTCGTTCAAATAACCCAGCCCGACGCCCGGGCCGGCGATGTACAGCTCGCCGGGGACACCTTGGGGAACCGGTTGCCGTTGTTCGTCCAGGATCAGCACCCGGCCATTGGCGATGGGCGCGCCGAGGTTGCGGTTGTTGTCGCCGCCGGCGAACTGTCGCGTGGTCGCCAGTACCGTGGTTTCGGTCGGGCCGTAAATGTTGTGGAACCGGCATTGTGGTGCAAGCTGTTCGATGACGAACGGCTCGCAGACATCGCCACCGGTGATCAGGTGCGCCAGGCCCAGCGGTGCATCAAGGGGCATGACGCTCAGCAGCGCAGGCGGCAGAAAGGCGTGGCTGATGTGCTGCTGGTGAATCAAAGCGACCAATTGCTGCGGATCGCGGCGCTGGTCTTCGCAGGGCACCACCAACAAGGCGCCGTGGATGAAGGTCGGCAGGATATCCAGCAGCGACGCGTCAAAGTTGATGGTGGAAAACTGCAACGCCCGGCTGTCGCGCTGCAACCCGACGTAGTCGCCGTACCAGGCACAGAAGTGACTGAGGTTGCGGTGGCTGAGCAGCACGCCTTTGGGCTGGCCGGTGGTGCCGGAGGTGTAGATCGCCACGGCCGGTTCGTCGCTGTCCACCGTACGGCGAATCAGCGAGGCCGGGATGCCCGGCATGGGCGCCGGCAGTTGATGGACATTCAGCGTTGGCAACGCCAGGTCGCCGAGGTCGCTGTCGCCGTCGTGCAGCAGCAGGTCTGCCTGGGCATTTTCCAGGATAAAGCGTCGACGTTGCGCCGGGTGCTGTGGGTCCAGCGGCAGGTACACCGCCCCGCAGCCCAGCACCGCCAGGATCGCCGCATACAGGTGTGCGGACTTGGGCAGGCAGACACCGATCACCTTGTGGGAGGAAGGCTTGCCCCCGATGACCGGTGACGCGGTTTGCTTGAGAGCATCGGTGTCTTCATCGCGGGCAAGCCTTGCTCCCACAGGTCCTGCTCTTGTTGCTCCTACCGGTCCGGCGCCCTGCAGTATTTCCAGCATCGGCTGTTGCAACCTCAGCGCCAGGCGGCGCAGGGATTTGTAGTCGATGAGTTGTCCATCGAGCCACAGGGCCGGTTGCGTCGCGTCGTCGAGCATGCGCTGTTCGATGCTGTGCATCACCGGCACGTCGGCGGCGGCCAGCAGCCAGGGTACTGGCGGCCGATTGAGGCCGTGTTCGAACGCCAGCGGCTCCAGCGCATCGAGCCCGAGCAGAGGTGGGTCGACAGCGTCAGCGTGCACTGTCGGCCAGTGATCGAAGCAGGTGTCATCCCGGGATAACTGGCTGACCAGCCGTGCGCCGGTCTCGACCACTGTCGTCAGCGTACGCAACCGCAGGGACTGACCGTTGCCATCGGGTTGCGGCGCAATCACCTCCTGGCATAACAGCCGCTGCGCGCCGTCGCGGAATATCACCACCGGTTGCGGCAATACCTCGCCGGGCAGCGTGCGCAGCACCACGCGCACCTGGAGACATGAGCGGGCTTCAATGGCTCGCGCTGTCGTACCGTCGTCGATCAACAGGTCGACCGCGCCGTGGCTGGCCGGCGATTGCCGATCCACGATGCCGTGGCCGTGCAGCTCCAGTTCCCGGGCCAGTTCGGCCATGGCCTGGCTGGTGCCAGGCACTGCAATTTCGAGGCGTTTCATCGAAAGGTCCTCATGGGGTCAGGTAATCAGCGAGGGCGGCGTTTACGCAGGGGGACGCGAGCATCGAGCTGCTGCGGAAAAAGCGTGTGATGTTGCCCACCAATGGGTGAAAACGATTGATGGGGTAGGCCAGCGCACTGGCGTCTTCACGCAGCGACTGGCGTACCGATTCGTCGACGGGCAGGTGCGCGATCAGCTGGAAGTCGAACGCTTGCTGCAGGTCGCTCGCCAGGTACTGGACAATGAAGCCGGGCATCAAGCGCGCAATCGCCGCGCGGTCCTCTTCGGGCGCGGTGCGCCAGTAAATCTGCACCAGTCGCGTCCAGAAACCGGAGTGCCGGCCCTCGTCGAGCAAGTGATCGGCCATCAGCCCCTTGATCGAGGCCTTGACTGAGTCGTCCCGGGCGAAAGCCGCCACTTCGTTGGTCACGGTGTTCTCGGCGATGGCGATGCAGATCAGTTCCACGGCGCTGAGCAAATGTTCCGGCGCCTGGGCCAGGGTCGCCGGTATCGCGCGGCTGAGTTCGATCTGCCCAGGCAACGGGATCGGTGCGATGCCGGTCATGTCGATGGTCTGCTGCATGAAGTCCATCGCCACCAGCGCGTGGTAATCCTCGTCCACCACCACGGTCATTGCGTCGTAGCGGCAAGCGAATGGGAACTCGATGCCGAAGCGGTTCTTGGCGATGCGCCGGGCGGTGTGGTCGACCAACTCGGTCTCGAAAATCACCACGTCGTTGATGAACTTGTAGAGGCTCTGCACCAGCACAAAGTCGCGCAATTGCGGACAGTGGCTAAGGAAGGTCTGGCTGTGCACCAGCGGCTGGCGGCTCATGGGGAAGATCAGCTTGTCGTCGTCTTCGACCCGGCGCCGTGGCCGGGTACGGATCGTGGCGCGGGTCTCCCAAGCGTCGGCGAAGGATTGGTAGTCGACGGCGTTCATGGCGTCACCTGTGCAACCGGCTGGGCCATGCTCTGGCGCAAGCCGTCCCACAAGGCTGTGCGGCTGTGTACGGCAGCGAGCGCGGCGGCCAGCACTTCGGTTTCGCGCTGCGGGTCGCCATCGATCAGCCGGGCCAACAACTTTTCTGCCGCCGGGCCATGGTCTTCGGAGTCGACTTCGATGTGCCGTTGCAGGTAATAACGAAACGTCGGCGCTTGATCCAGGCCAATGCCCCAAGCGTCCAACATGCGCTGGAACATCTGCGGGATGACACTCTCGCGACCGTGCACGAAGGCGGCGGCCACGCTATGGGCCGGGGCGTGCAGGGCGGTGTGCAAGGTCTGGCGGACAAACCGTGCCGCCGCCGGTTCGACATCGACACTGTCCAGCGCAGTCTCGGGGCTGACGCCTTCCTGTTGCAGGGTGATGAATTGCTCGATCGCGCGGGTATCGGCACCGATTTCCCGCATGGCGTCCAGGTACAGTTCGAAATGGCTGCAATAGCCTGCGCCGGGGCGGTCATCCGACTCTTCTCCCAGCACGATTTCATTGATCAGGCGTGCCGCGTGCGGGTCGGCTGGCGGCAGCCAGGGCAGGTGGACGCAGGTGAGCTCGCGTTGCAGTCGCTTGGTCAGCGACATGAAGTCCCAGACGGCAAAGACATGGCTTTCCATAAAGCGGCGTAACAGATCGATTGATGTAATCTCGGAAAAAACCGGGTGTTGGCCAAGTTCGCGTTTTTGTAGCGATAGCTTCAGAGATAGTTGTTCTTTGGATGGCTGCATTGGAACGTCCTCATCAATGATGTTTTGTCCGGAAGGCGGCTCGTTAGTTAATGAGGGCGAGCGGGTGCCTGAACCGGAATCCATGAATTGCCCAAGGGGCTTAAGCATTCTCTGTTAATCGTTAATTCAGCTTTTGATGCCTGTATTTGCTGAGCTTGTCGCAAGTCGAAAGGGCCGTAAGTAACGCGGCGAATAAAAACTAATACATCGAGTAAGTAAGTTGCAAGTGCCTTTTTTGATTATTTAAAGTTGGGCTTTTATTGGGCGCGAAGAGGGCTTTTAAAACTTATTAAATAAGCTTTATTGAGACGAAGAGGCTCCTTCCGATTTAGGGGTATCAGAATCGAATAGTTCGAGTGAATGCCTCACTCGGAGCACTTCAGGGATCGGGGATTGAGAAGTTTTATGTTATGGGCAGGACGTCGGTCGGACATCCGATCATCCCGCCGGTTGGACGACGCTCCTTGCGTACTGGCTTCGATTCGCCAGGCCTCAGCCAGGCGTTGACTTCTGCGAGTCTGTTTTTTGAATCGATGGACGCAAGAGTGAGCGTAAATCGCCGGCAGTGCCATTGAACTGATGCTGTGGCGAATCGCAGCCACGGCTGGGCCGCACCAGGGCAGGCAAGAAACGTAGGAGGGATATGTAAGAAAATTTTACGCCGGCCGGTTGGCCGACGGCAGGTCAGTGGCCTGTCTGCTCCAGATACCGGCGCATGGTGACGGAGGCTTTTTCCAGATGCTGCTCCAGCAGGGCGATTGCTTTATCGACATCCCTGGCCGCCGCGGCGGCGAGAATGGCGCGGTGATCGTCCTGGGTCAGCTTGCCCAGCCCCATGGACGAGAGATGAAAACGCAAGAAGCGCTCTTCTTCATTGAGTTCGTGCTCGATCAGGTCCAGCAGCTTGGCGTTGGGTGCCTTGTGATAAAGCGACAGGTGGAACAGCCGATTGAGTTTGGCGATTTCAGCGTATTCGGTTTGTACTTCCAACTGCTCGATGTACTGGGCCGCCAGCGTCAGGTCGTCGCCATCGAGCAGGGGAATGGACAAGCGCAAGGCGAATGCTTCCAAGACTGCGCGTAGGGCGTAGGTCTCGACTGCATTGCTGGTAATCAGCGGGGCCACCACGGCACCTTTGTGCTGGACCACATTGAGCAACGACTGAGCCTCGAGCTGACGCAACGCCTCGCGGACCGGCATGCGGCTCACCCCGAACAGGTCGGCCAGTTCCTGTTGGCGCAGGGCGGTGCCGCTGGGCAGGCGTCCGTCGAGGATGGCCTCGCGCAGAGAGCTTTCGATGATCGAGCGTGCCTGATCTGCGGGAATGGGACCGTTGATCGGGATAGTGCTTAAGGGTTTGGGCTTCTGTGTCACGACAACGCACCCTGATTGGTAGTGAAAATTGGATCCAGGCACACGTTAGTTACAGGTTAGCGAACCGTCAAAATCTCTCGACCGGAGGTTCCTGAGCTAAAGTTTAGTCTGCCTGCGATGATTGCACCTTGCCATTGTCTTTTAGTGGGCCAAGCGTCACCATCCAATGAATTTCCAACGGCCCTTTTCGGACGTATTCCCTTGGCTGCACCTTTCCCTGTTCTCAGGTCCTTGCGCTGGCTGTGTTCGGCATTGTTGCTGGCCGGCCTGATGCTGGGTGGCTTGCAGGCTGACTGGGACTTTGCGCAGATCAGCCGACGGGCGCAAGCGTTATATGGTCCCTTGGGTCAAGGTCAGCAACGGATCGACGCATGGCAGCAACTGTTGGCGACCCAGAAACAGATCCCGGAACGGGAACAACTCAAGGTGGTGAACCTGTTTTTCAACAAACAGGTGCGCTACGTGGAAGACATCGACCTGTGGCGCGAGGTCGACTACTGGGAAACCCCGATCCAGGCCTTGTGGAAAGGGGCTGGCGATTGCGAAGACTACGCCATTGCCAAGTATTTCAGCCTGCGTCATCTCGGGGTCTCCAGTGACAAGCTGCGCATCACCTACGTCAAGGCCTTGCGGCAGAACCGTGCGCACATGGTGCTCACCTATTACGCCACGCCCGAGGCGATGCCACTGGTACTCGACAGCCTGATCGACGGCATCCTGCCGGCCAGCCAGCGAACCGACTTGCTCCCGGTCTACTCTTTCAATGCCGAAGGGCTGTGGCTGCCGGGCGCCAAGGGCAACAAGAAAGTGGGTGATACCAAGCGCCTGTCCCGGTGGCAGGATGTGTTGAAGAAAATGCAGGCCGAAGGTTTTCCGGTCGAGACGACTAACTAGGAGCGCGCGCTCAGATGTCCTTGTTCAAACAGCTGTTGATCGCTATCTGTCTGTTCCTGGTGGTTGCCTTCAGCGGCAGCTTCATGGTCAGCCTGGAGAGCTCGCGGGTCCAATACGTCAACCAGTTGCGCTCCCACGCCCAGGACGCGGCCACGGCGCTGGCGTTGTCGCTGACGCCGAACATCGACGACCCGGCGATGGTGGAACTGATGGTCAGCTCGATCTTCGACAGCGGCTATTACGCCAGCATCCGCGTAGTCGATGTGGCCACCGACAAGACCCTGGTCGAGCGCACCGGCACGCCGGACGCCGGCAGTGTGCCGCAATGGTTCGTCAAACTGATCGGCCTGGAACCGGCCGGAGGCGATGCCATCGTCAGCCGTGGCTGGGAGCAGGCGGCGCGGGTCGAAGTGGTCAGCCACCCGATGTTCGCCCTCGCCAAGCTGTGGCAGAGCGCGCTGGGCAGCCTGGGCTGGCTGTTGCTGTGTGGCGCCGTGAGCGCGGTGCTGGGGGCCTTGCTGCTGCGTCGTCAACTCAAGCCGCTGGACTACATGGTGCACCAGTCCCATGCCATCGCCCGTCGCGAGTTCCTGAGCCTGCCGGAGCTGCCGCGCACGCCTGAACTGCGCCGCGTGGTGCAGGCGATGAACCAGATGGTCGAGAAGCTCAAGGCGCTGTTCCAGGAACAGGCCGAGCGCAGCGAGAAACTGCGGGTTGAGTCCTATCAGGACAACCTCACGGGCCTGGCCAACCGGCGCTACTTCGAAATGCAGCTCAATGCCCGGGTGAGCAACCCGGAGCAGGCCAGTTCCGGCTATCTGCTGTTGTTGCGGGTCAAAGACCTGGCCGGTTTGAACCAGCGCCTGGGCGGGCAGCGCACCGACCAGTTGCTCCAGGCCGTGGGCGAGCAATTGCAGCGAGAGTGCGCCCGCTACCCGGAGACCCACAACCTGGTCACGCGTATTCGCGGTGGCGAATTCGCCGTGCTGGCACCTGGGTTGGTGCGTGGGGAAGCGCTGCAATTGGCGCAGAATCTTGAGGCTGCGTTGGCGAGCCTGCATGCGACCGGCGCGACGGATGTGGCGTCGGTGGCCTCCATCGGGCTGGCGCCGTTCGTCCATGGCGACTCACCGCATGCGGTGCTCCAGCTCGGCGACCAGGCCCTGGCCCAGGCCGAAAGCCAGGGCGAGCCGGGATGGGCCTGCCTGGACCACAGCGCGGTGGCCAGCGTCGGCGATGATCACCATGCCTGGCACACGCTGCTCGACCAGGCCTTGAATCATCAGCGATTCGAACTGTACTTCCAGCCGGTGGTGGCCGCCCAGGACATCCAAGTGGTGCTGCATTACAAAGTGCTGTCGCGGCTGCTGGACGAGCAGGGCCATACCATCCCCGCCGGGCGCTTCCTGCCTTGGTTGGAGCGTTTTGGTTGGACCGCGCGCCTGGACCGCTTGATGCTCGAGCAAGTGCTCAAGCAAATGGCCGGGCACGAACAATCCCTGGCGCTGAACCTGTCCTCGGCGACCTTGGCCGATCCGCAGGCGCTGAACAAGATTTTTGAAATCCTGCGGGTGCATTCCAACCTTGGGCCGCGCTTGACCCTGGAGATTGGTGAAGAGCAACTGCCGGAGCAGGCGGTGCTGGAGCAGTTGACTCGGCAGTTGCGTGAGTTGGGCTTCTCTCTGAGCCTGCAGCGTTTTGGTGGGCGTTTCAGCATGATCGGTAACTTGTCGCGGTTGGGGTTGGCTTATCTGAAGATCGATGGCAGCTATATTCGTGCGATTGACCAGGAGAGCGACAAGCGTCTGTTCATCGAAGCGATCCAGCGCGCGGCTCACAGTATCGACTTGCCCTTGATTGCCGAGCGGGTTGAGACGCAAGGGGAGCTGGCGGTGATTCGGGAGATGGGGTTGTTTGGGGTTCAGGGGCAGTTGGTGGGTGAGCCTAAGCGTTGGGGGTGAGGTGGTCTTTTATCTTTCTGACTGAGTACATATCCGTTTCTGCGGTAACGGCTGCTAATGGTTCCGCCCTTACGGCGGCTCACTTTTTTTCAAACGCCAAAAAAAGTAAGCAAAAAAGGCTTGCCCCACCACTCGGTGCCTCGCCTAGGCTCTGTGTGCCCCAGATCAAAAGCAAAAGCGAGGCGGCCTTATAGCCGACCTGGCTCTTCCGGTCGTACTCCGATCCCATTGTGGGAGCGAGCCTGCTCGCGAAGGTGGCACATTCAGCATTGATGCAAGCAGACCCACCGCTATCGCGAGCAGGCTCGCTCCCACAGGAGAAACACGGTCCCCATCAAGAACCAGGTCGGCTATAAGGCCGCCTCGCTTTTGTTTTTGATCTGGGGCACACCGAGCCTAAGCGAGGTGCCGAGTGGTGGCAGAAGCGCTTTGGTTACTTTCGACTGGGCCGGCTTCTGCCTCGTGGCTAGTCTGGGTTTGTCACTGAAAAAAACGGTGACACTGGCGTGCAAGCCGGTTAAAAGATGACGCGCAAGCGCTTTATGGCGGTTGTGCGTGGGAGATTTCTTCGTGAGAAGGATTCTGCCGGGGTTCCGTCTGCCCGGTCTTGCACACCTGCGTACAACTGCCACCTCATTTGCGTGCAAGCGAAGGGTGTCGGTTCCACTTCTACAGATGGAGCTTCACGACATGTTCAAAGTAACTCCGAATCCGCCAGAAAACACTGGCAACAACTCCAGCAAATCCTCTAAATCCAAAAAACTCGACGAAGCCGCCGAGCGCGTCCTCGACTATTACCTCAATCCCAAACCCACCGATGAAGCCTCGGGAAAAACCCAAACCGCCCAGCTCTTCATGGTCGCCCCAGACATCGACACCGAAACCCTCCTGGCCAATGCCTCCGAAGACTTACTGTCCATCAGCGCCATCGCCGCCGACCTGGCCGATGACGTCTACGGCTCACGCCGCAGCGTGATCCTGGCAATCAGTCGAATGGCCGATGGGGTGCATCTGTTGGTGGAGCGGGCGATGGATCGGCTGGAAGTGCAAGCGGCGGGCTGACAGGCCTGCGATGGCCTACGCCCCAGAGATTGGTCCCGTTCGTCTGATGCCCTGTAGGAGCTGCCGAAGGCTGCGATCTTTTGATCTTTCACTTGGGGCTCAAATGTCTGGCGAAAGATCGCAGCCTCGTTGCACTCGACAGTTCCTACATGCAGGCCAGCGGAGCAGTCTATGGCCACAGGTGCTGTGTATTGCCTGGAATGGCGTGGGCAGCCTAGATCAACCCCTTCTCATCATCATCGATCAACCGGCTCAACCCGCCCAAGGCTTCCCGGGCCTGGTTGCGGTCCATCAGCTTGGCCTGGGCCGCCGGCGGCAGGTCGGTGACGCGGATCACGCCTTTGCTGGTCAGCACCTGGATCAAGTCGTCGAGTACCCGGATCATCTCCAGGTCGCTCTGCTTGAGCTGCTTGAGGCTGTTCTCCACTGCCTGGTTGGCGAACCACTCCTGGATCTCGTGGTTGTCGGCCGGCAAGGTTTCGGTGGCCTCGGCGTAAGCGGTGGCTTCTACGCGCACCAGCAGGCCTTGTGCATTGCGTTGCACATAAAACATCGGGCATCCCTCATATATGAAGCGGCGTCATGCTGGGCAGCATAGGCCAACTGCGGGGGAGTATGAACACTTATCCCGCTGGGTTGCGCTGTAGGAGCTGCCGAGCGAAGCGAGGCTGCGATCTTTCCAAGACCAGTAGAGTCTCAAGCGAAGATCGAGACCAAGGTCAAAAGATCGCAGCCTTCGGCAGCTCCTACAGCGAGGGAGCAAGCTCCCTCGCCACGGTCTTGTGTCAGCTTCAGCTGTTGTTGTGATCGACCTTGATGGTCGGGTCGCTGCCGGCGATCAACGAGTTCAGGTTCACGTTCGACCAGTTGTTGCCTTCGAGCTTGATCGTCACGTCCGGCGTCGCTGCGGCACCGTTGGTCGCATTGAACTGGCCGGAAGTGCTGACCTGCAGCGATGACACGCCATCGACCGTGCTGATTTTCAGGAAGTGGTCAATGGTGCTGCCGGTTTCGCCCTGCAACAGATCCCGCAGGTCGATTCGGTCGCCTTCGCTGGCCTTGAAGTCCTTGATCACGTCGGTGCCGGTGTCGCCGGACTTCCAGACAAAGGTATCGCCCCCCAGGCCGCCGATCAGTGTGTCGTTGCCCTGGCCGCCGATCAGTGTGTCGTTACCCGTGCCACCCAGCAGGATGTCATTGCCCTTGCCACCGTTGAGCGTGTCGTTGCCGCCCTGGCCGAAAATGATGTCGTTGCCGGCGGCGCCCAGCAGGGTGTCATTGCCATCGTGGGCACCGGACACATCGAACGCGGTGTAGTGCTCGGTGATGTACTGGTGCACGTTGCTGGTGGTGACCTTGCTGACGTCCACGCCGTTCTGTTGAGCGACGAAGGCCTGGAGGGCCTGGTGGCCCTCGCCGGCGATACCGTTGAAGCTCACCAGGTCGCCGAACAGGATGTCGTTGCCGTTGCCGCCATTGACCGTGTCAGAGCCCGGCAGGGTCGCTTCGGTGTGGCCGATGATCGAGTTGGCCAGGTTGCTCGGGTCGATGTTGGTCTGTGGTGTCGAGTCCGAGTCGTAGGGCTTGAGGTCGTTCAGGGTCACGTCCTTGTTCAGGCCGATGGCTTCTACGCCAGACACCGCGCTCAACAAGGCAAAGGCGCTCAGGGAGTTGCTGGTAGTCGTCGAAGACGTGCTGTTGCCGCTGCCGTCGCGGTACGACAGTTCATAGGTGCCGTCACCTTGGGCGTGCAACGTACCCAGTTCCTCACTGCTCCAGTAGCCACCCCAGGATTGTTTCCAGGTCAGCAGCGTGAGATTGCCGGATTCATCGACCTTGATACGGTGTGTGCTATCCAGGTCGGCGTTGAACGTCTGGCCTAACTTATAGTTGGTCGTGCTGATTAGGCTGTCGAGCTTCACGCCACCGTACAGGACTGGGTTGGTTTGCTCACCGGATTGGTAATAGGTCGGCTGGCCGTCGGTGATGAAGTAGGTGAGGTTCTTGGCGTCGGTATTGCCCAGGGCCTCCGTGCTCTTGAACCAGTTTGCCGTGGTCTTGAACACGTCCTCATAGTTGGTGCCACCGCCAGACACCATCGTGTCCAGCACGTTCTTGAGCAACGTCAACGCGTTTGGATCGTTGAGGTTGACCGAAACGGTCTTGTTCACTTGGCTGTCAAAGTCCGCCAGGAAAATATTCACCGTCCCGGCGTTGCTGCCCAGGCTCTGCTTGAGGGTGTTGAACACCGAGGTCAACGAGGTCTTGGCCGCTGCGACGGACGAGTCGCTCATGCTGCCGGAGCTGTCGACCATGAAGGCGATGTTGTAATTGACCCCCGGCACCACGGTCAGCCCGCCGATGTCGGCAATGATGATGTCGTTGCCGTCGGTGCCGGTGACGTTGTCACTGCCCGACGTGGCGGTGATGGCATTGTAGGTGGCCGGGTACACGGTGACCGGGATCTGCGCCGTGCTCGTTGCCGAGCCGCCAAGGGCTTCGGTGGAGGTCGACGTCACGGTCAGGTTGAACTGGCCGTTGTAGTAGGTCGGTGGGGTCAGGGTCAGGCTGCCCAGGTTCCAGCCGGTGACCGAGGTTTCGCCGTTGCTGCCCACGGTCGCGCTATGGCCGGCGCCGTCGCTCAGCACGCTACCTTCCGGAATGCCGCCGATCTTCACGCTCAGGCTTTCGGAGCCGTCGGTGTCAGTCAGGGCGGTGGTGATCTTCGACAGGTTCACGCTGGTGCCTTCGGCGCCTTCGTTGAGCTTGAAGCCGTCGTAGTAGCCTTCGCCGTTGGTACCGTGCAGGTCGGAGACGGTCACGCCAGCATTCGCCAGGTCGGTCACGCCGGTGTACAGCGGCACGCCGGCACTGCTCAGGTCGACCGGTGTACTGCCGTTGACCGACAGGTTCACGTCATAGCTGCCCGGGCCGTACTGGTTGTGGTGGTAGATGTCCAGGGTGTAATAGCCGCTGGTGGTCGGCTTGAACGAACCGTTCAACTGGCCGCCCGCACCCCACGTGGTTGCCGCGGCGGTTTTACCGCCGATGGTCACCAGCAGGCTGTCATCGCCCGTGCCGCTGAAGGTGTAGGTCTTGCCGGCTTCGAGGAAAATCAGGCCCGAGGTTTTCGACGCAGTGCCCGGGTTGACGTTGCTGTCGGACTGCACGTTGGTCACGTTGGTGCTGCTGTTCGGCGTGCCGGCGGCATCGATCACCGACTTGAGCGTGCCGGACGGCGCGCCGCTGCCATCGGTGCCCAGGCCCGACAGGCCGGTCCAGACTTCCTTGATCAAACCGGTGGAGGTCACGTTGTTGCCGGCCACATTGAGGCTTGGTGCGTCGGCGACTGGCGTGATGTCGATCTTCACGGTGCTGGTATTGCCCAGCGCCTGGCCATCGGTTGGCTGGAAGCTGATGTGTGCGTAATCGGCCTTTTGATCGCCCACGCCGGCCGGGTTGCCGTTGGCACCGGACTCGTTGGCATCGGGGGTAAAGCGCAGCTTGCCAGCGTCGATGTCAACCTTGGTGAAGGTCTGGTTGTTGGCCGCGTCCTTCCAGGTTGCGCCGTCCAGGTACTGCAACTTGCCGTCGCTCGGCAGCCCGGTGATTTTCACACCTAGGCTGGCGGCGGCGCTGTCCACGTCGCTGATGCCGAACGTCGACCAGCCGAGGACCAGCGAAGTGTCTTCGGTGCCAGTCACCGAGCCACCAGTGGTCACTGGCGCGTCGTTGATCCCGACCACGTTCACGGTGGTGGTGGCGGTGTTGGAGTAGCTCGCGCCGTCGGTCACCGTCACGGTGATGATGCGCGGTACGGTGCTCGGATCTTCGCTGTTGTTGATGAAGCTGATGTTCTTGATCTGCTGCATGTAGTCGGCCAGCGTCGCATTGCCCGACAGCGTCAGGACGACTTTGCCGTCGGTGCTGTTGGCGTTGATGCTGATGCCGTTGACGCTGTTGCCCAGGTTCAGCGCATCGCCGGGCTGACGGTTGGTCAACACGATGGTGGCGCCGGTCAGCATGGTGCTGTCCGGGTCCGTGATGGTCAGGTCGGTGTCGGCGATGGACACGCCCGGGCCGGTGGTGCCTTCGGTGAAGGTTACCTGGTAATCGGCACCGGTTTTACCGCTGGAGTTGTTGGCGTCCAGGTCGAGTACCGGTGGCGCATCGTTGTCGATGATCGAGGTGCTGACGCTGTCGTTGGTGCCGCTGATCGCCAGGTGTTCGAAGTTGCCACCGGTGGCCGAGTCGATCTTGACCACGAAGTTTTCCGTGCCTTCGGTGATCTTGTCGTCCAGCGTTGCTACGTTGAAGGTGGCGCTGGTGGCGTTGGCCGGGATCTTCACGGTGTAGACACCGGTGAAGTCCGTGCCGTCGGCGGCGGTGCCGCTGTAGACGATCTTGAGCGTCACCTCGGTTTGTGCCGGGTTCGTCAGGCTGACGGTATACGTGGCCGTCTGGCCTTCGGTGACCGACGTGCTGCCGGTGATGCTGACAGTGGTGTTGTCGATGGTGTCGGTGACATCGGTCGCTGCTGGGGTAGTGCTCGGAACCAGGTTCTCGAAGTTACCACCGGTGGCGTTGTCGATGCTGACTTCGACTTTGCCGGCGTCTTTATAGACGTCGTCTGTTGGCGCATCGACGGTCACGGTGCCGGTGGTAGCACCGGCGGCGATGTTGATGACGGCGCCGTTGCTCAAGGTCACGGTGACAGGCGAGCCAGCGGCGTTGGTCAGGGTAGCGGTGTAAACGATGGAACCGCCTTCAGCAACGGTATCGGTCGCACTCA
>NZ_CAXAPG010000049.1:0-23770 GCF_963970585.1 Pseudomonas sp. RL_105y_Pfl2_101 | reverse complement strand
GCGATAAAACGAAGACCCAAGCCTTATCCCATGCTGATGAAAACACGTCGATCAGCCAGGGCCGAGGTCAGGAAGAATGGTCACCCGAAGAAGGTTAAGTAAGTGCCATTCAAATCTGTCCCCTTTTTTGTTTGCTTTTTTTGATTGGCACTACTACGTTGAAGGATGGCGGTGTCCCCACTTCTGTGTTAAAGGTATTTACCGATAGAGCCGGCAATTTGATAACAACTTTCCCTGTTAAGGCGGGTATTTGATGGGTAGTCTTCCAACTAAAGTGTGGGGTGAGTTTCAGTTGGCAGTCTCAGCTCTGGCTGATGAGGCACCTTCTAGGCAGGTTCTTGAATTATTACTTTGCTGGACTCGGAGCAATTATCAGCATCTTGACTGTGAGCCGTATACGACCTATGGGTTTGATAGGATTGTAAAGGTCAATGAGAGGGAAATGCCGGTTGAGAGATCCTGTTTTAAGGTCGCGGATTTAATAAACTTTAAAAATACTATCCTGAAGCGCCAGTCTCAAGAGGGAGAGGCGATTGCGAGATTTTTGCGCGATACGGTCGAGGAGCTGATAACGGTCGAAGTCGATGAGCAATGTCCAAAGTGTAAGTCTGCTGGAGGGCGCATTTTTATAGGTAGATATAACGGATTGCTAGCTTATCAGTGTGGTGTCTGTGGTCATTCTCATTATTCAGATGGAACTAGGGTTAAAAGGGATGAGTTAGACTTCGCGAGCGAAATGCAGCTACGAGAGCTCGGTTTGAATCAGTAGAAAACGTGTCTATCCCTCTGAGGGATCCCTAGACAATTCGGTCATCCCCTTGGCGCGTGTGACTCCTTCCGTCGCTTTGGCGATATAACTTGTATCGCCGGTTTCCTGGGCATTTCTCACGAACTCCGCAATGGCCTCGGGAGTGCTGAGATATTCTGCGAGGTCAAATTCTATAAAGGTCTCGATCATTTTACTCTCCGCGCATGTGAAAAACGGGCGACCCAAAGGTCGCCCGTTTTCGTTACTCAGCAGCTTGCGCCCGCAGCCGTCTCCCAATCACATCCATCACATCGCAGCCATCCCGCAACGCTATCGTCAGCATTTTGCAAAAGTCAGAAAGCACCACCGTATCGGAGCTGATATCCGAGCGGAACGCGATGTTTTCCAGCACCTGGGTCACGGTGCGGATGCGGTAGTCGGCGGTTTCGAAAAGGACGTCCAGCGGGGCTTCGGTATCGATGAGCAACGTTGCGGGGACGCAGTCGATGCCAGTGATGGGCATATATCGATTCATTTTGAAGATCTCTGTTTGATTGGCTGAAAGCCATCACTCAATCGTCGCCAAACGATTGGGTGGTGGCTGTGCGCAGGTTGGCGAACCGGTTACAGAGAAAACCGGCAGATCCGAAGATCTCCCGCGCACAGCCGCCGTGGAATATAGCGGCTTTGCGGGTGCGTCGGTACCTGCAATCAGCTGGTAGCTTTCGCATTCTCTGTAATCGAGTCGCCAAACCCGAATCGCCTTTTTGGGCGACGAGGGACTATAGGCTGGCCCGCTCCGGTGCCACAAGACACCGCTTTCCGAGCTTCATGTAGGACGTTTGGCCTGGCATTTGTCGGCTTAAATCGGGCGACTGCTGCCCAGTCGAGCGGGAGCAAGCCCCCTCGCCACGGGGGGCGCGCTCGACCGGGCGGGTTGGCGCATCAACTGTGGCAGCAGCCGTGGGGCTTGGCCTCTTCGTATTTATCGTGGTGCCGCACCCAGTCCATGATTTCGTCTTCGTTGCGGCCCTTGGGCGTCAGGTCGAGGTAGTTGTAGGTGCCGACCAGGATGTCGAGGCCGCGGGCGTAGGTGGAGTAGGTGTGGAAGATGTCGCCGGCTTCGTTGCGATAGAAGACGCTCAGGCCGGGGAGTTCGCCTTCGGTGGTGTCGGTTTTTTCGTAGTTGTAGGTGGCTTTTCCGGTGGCGGTGTCTTCGGTTTTGAAGCTGACGCCGAAGTCGTAGTTGAAGTCGCAGCCTTGCGATGAGACCCAGTCGAAGGCCCAGCCCATGCGGCGTTTGAAGGATTGGAATTCGGCGAAGGGCGCGCGGGATACGGCGACCACGGCGACGTCGTGGTGGGCCAGGTGTTGGTTGGCACCGTCGATGTGGTCGGACAGGAACGAGCAGCCCTGGCAGCCTTCTGTCCAGCCGGGGCCGAACATGAAGTGGTAGATGATCAGTTGGCTGCGGCCGCCGAACAGGTCGGCCAGGCTCAGTTCGCCGTGGGGGCCTTGGAAGCGGTAGGGTTTGTCGATTTTTACCCAGGGCAGGGCGCGGCGTTCGGCGCTGAGTTTGTCGCGTTCGCGGGTGAAGGCTTTTTCGTGGGCCAGGTGCTGGCGACGGGCGGCGAGCCATTCTTCCCGCGAGACGACTGGATGATTTTCTACGTTCATGGTGATTTCTCCTGTGGTCAGAGCCGCGAAATCGGCCTTTAACAGTTGGTCGTTTGGCCTCGGAGCAATTCGACAGGCCGTTGGTCGGCTCAAGGTAGAGACCGCCTGGAAACCCGGCTGAACGGCGGCGCAGCGCCTAGGTCACAACCTAGGTAGGCATCTCACTCTTTGGAGGATGGACCAGGATGACGACTTATAACTGGGACTTGATCGAACGGTTGTTGCACGAAGTGCAGAACGGCGCCGGCCACAGCTTTACCCCTCGGCCTTATGCGGAGGAGCATGCGGCGGCGAAAGCGGCTGAAGGCGAGGCGATCGAGAACCTCGATCATCTGAAAACGGTTGCCGGGGAGTACGAAAAGTTGCTGCTTATGCGTGGCTATATTGAGCCTCGGCCGGAGGAACAGGGCGGCAATGGCGAGAATTTTGTGCTGACGCCGCGTGGTTCGCGGTTGTTGAGCCTGATCGACAGCAGCATTCCGGGTAACGATCACCCACGCCAGGTGCTGGATGATCAGGACGATGCGCTGGATGAGTTTACGTTTGATGAGTTGGCTTCGAAGGCGCAGATTGCCTGACAGGCCAGCACTGAATCCTAATGTGGGAGCGAGCCTGCTCGCGATAGCGGTCTGACAGTTAAGGATAAGTTGTCTGTCAGAATGCTATCGCGAGCAGGCTCGCTCCCACATTGGATCTCACTGGTGTTAAATCAGTGCTTACTTAGCTTTGTGCTGCCTTCAGGCACCTCAAATCACTGAAATCCTTCTTCACCCCGTCGATCTTCTTCAGCAGCCGTTCGCGCTGGGGCGGTGTGCTTTCGGCCATCAGGTCCACCAGCAGGCTGCGGGCCTGGGCTTCGGTTTTGCTGAAGGCTTCGCGGTAGGCGGGGGTCCAGAGGCTTTCGCGGTTGACCAGCAATTGTTCGATGCGTTCGGGGAAGTCGGGACGGTGGCGTTGGGCGACGGCTTCGCTGAACTGGTTTTGCCAGTGGGCGCGGTTGGCGATCCATTGCTGGTTCTGCTCACCCAGGGCGGTGGACCAGGCCGTCACCCGTTGGCGCTGGGCGTCGTTGAGCGGGCCGAGCCAGTTGTCCAGGCGTTTGACCATGCGTTCGCTGCGTTCCTGGATCTGCTCCTGCAACATCGGCTTGAGGTATTGCTGCTGGCGTTTGCGCTGGTCCTTGACGAAGGCGGCGTCCATGTCATCGACTTGGTCGTCGTTCAGGCTTTGCAGCAGTTCGATGGCCGAGGGGGTGATTTCCCGGGCGGTTTCGGCGAGGGCGGCCTTGGCTTCCCGGGTGCGTTGTTGCAGCGCTTCATCGGTTACCTGGTCGGTTTGCACCATGGTCTTGAGGCGATCCAGCCAGTCGAGGTAGCCGGGCAATTGGGTGGTGCAGTGCCAGGTCAGGTGGTCCTTGAGGCGCTCGTTGAACCAGTCTTTTTGCTCGCCTCTGATGTCCAGGTAATCGTTGAGGGTCCAGGGGATGATCAGGTCGAGGTTGCGGTAGGCCAGGCCGATGCGACTGCAGGCGGTGACGGCCAGCAACAGAGCGATGAGCATGGTGGTGCGGGTCAACCAGCGCGGCATGAGCGAGTCCTTGCGAAGGCGTCGGTGCTTTGTTTGAGCATCGCAGACGCGCGGCAGTTCAGCCGATTAAATGCGTAACGCTTAGTAAAAAGGGTGGGCCATCTTGAGGGTCAGCAGGCTGTCGCATTCGCTGTTGTGGCCGGAGTATGCCGAGCAACTGCTGCCGCTGAGGCTTGAGTCACTGTAGATCAGGTCCAGGTCGATGCCCATCCAGGGCCGGGAAATTTTCAGTGACCAGTCGCTGAAACTGCCTACATAGCCGTTCTCGACCGACACTGGCGTATTGAGTTGGTGGGTGGTGTATTTGGCGCTGATGCCAATGCCGAACGGTATGTTGCCGCCCAGGTCGGCAAACAGCGTGCTGTTCTGTTTGTCCGGGTCGTTGCTCAGGGCGGCGCCAAAACGGCTGCCGAACACGGTCAGACCGCCGTAGAACTCCTGGCTGCCGGGAGTATCGAGGGTGGGGTAGCTGTAGTGGATCAGGCCGACTTCGTAGCCCAGGGTCTGGTCGAAGGGTTGTTTAAAGCCTATGTAGGAATCCACCTCGAGGTTGGCGGATACGCCCACGCTGGGTGACCAGTGGCCGACGTACCAGCCGCTGTCGTGGCTCAGGTCCAGGCCACCATGGAACGAACCGCTGCTCGACGGCGTGACCAGGCCCTGGGCCATGCTGCGGCTGGGAGTGGTGCCAAGCTTGAGGTCGAAGTCGCCGAGTTCGCGCTGGAAGACCTGCCCGTGGACGAGGGAGCACGAGAGCAGGCTGACCGTCAGCGGAACAAGGGAGATGCGCATGCTTCATTCCATCAATAACGAGGAGCAGGAACGATAACTGAGCTGAAAGGCTTGGGCTAGAGAGGTCCAAGCATACCGGCGAATGGTCGGCTGCGACGGCCGTTCGTCGAATCATGGGAAATGGGTGGGGCGGGGGAGGGTTCCAGTCCAAGCGCTTCGAAGCTCAAAGCGCTTTGGGACCAGGTGACGTGCAGGTTACTTCTTGCCCAGGCTAATCTGCTTGGAAGGGCCGAATGTCTGGCCGCTGACGCCTTTGGCAATTTGCTGGATCTCGCCGCCGGACTTGAGGAACGCAGCGATCTGGTTGTTGATCGACTCGCTGGTTTCAACGGCTGGAGCTGGCTTTGCTTTGCTGTTGGATGCTTTTACGCGCATGACGGCCATTAACCTGTAGATAATTAATTGGGCCAGGCATCGTACAGGAAATACTTGACAATTGCTTGGCAAATATCCTTCTGAATTATCGCTGTGGTGACGGAATAATGAGCGGTTACCCTGCAATGATTGCCCTAAGCCTCTGTTTTAAATAACAACCGAGGGCGAAATAGGGCGACGATGGCGAGCGCTACGCACCGTCGCCCGCCTGACGAATGGCCGTGCCTGGGGCGAAAGCCCAGGAAAATCAACGGTTGTGCAGGGCCGTGCCAGTAAACCTCACCGGCGGCCACGAATCAGGCTGCAAAACCGGGTAGAATGCCGCCCACGCAATGAGGGTATTGGAAATGGCTTTAGTCGGGCGCTACAACAGTTTGCAAGTGGTTAAACACACTAACTTCGGTTTATATCTGGACGGCGGTGCGGACGGCGAAATCCTGCTGCCCAACCGTTATATTCCCAAGGATATTCCCAGCGAAGATGAAGACTGGCTCAATGTTTTCATTTATCTGGACAGCGACGACAAACTGATCGCCACCACGGAAAAACCCAAAGTTCAGGTGGGTGAATTCGCCAGCCTGAAAGTGGCTGAAGTCAACAGCATCGGCGTGTTCCTGGACTGGGGCCTGCCCAAGGATCTGTTGCTGCCGTACTCCGAAGAAAAGCGCCAGATGACCGCCGGCGAGTACTGCGTGGTGCACGTCTACCTCGACAAGCACACCCGCCGCATCACTGCCACGGCGCGCCTGGATCGTTATCTGGACAAGACTCCGGCCAACTACACGCCGGGTCAGGAAGTGGATTTGCTGGTCGCCGAAGCCACCGACATGGGCTTCAAGGCGATCATCAACAACAAGCACTGGGGCCTGATCCACAAGAATGAAATTTTCAAGTTCATGCGCGCCGGCAAACAGGAAAAAGGCTTCATCAAGGAAGTCCGCCCGGACGGCAAGATCAGCCTGAGCCTGCAGCCCGTAGGCCAGGAAGCCGCCACCAGCCTGAACGCCAAGATCCTCGCCAAGTTGCGGGAGAACGACGGCACCTTGCCGGTCAGCGACAAGAGCGACCCGGTGCTGATCAGCAGCCTGTTTGGCGTGAGCAAGGGCAACTTCAAGAAGGCCATTGGTGCGCTGTACAAGAATGGGCAGATTGTCATTCATGCCGATCGCATTGAATTGAGCTGATTGACCACAGAATCCTGTGGTCCTGTGGCAAGGGAGCTTGCTCTCGCTGGTTGCAGGACGATTTGGGAGCGCTGTAGGAGCTGTGTAGGAGCTGTCGAGTGCAACGAGGCTGCGATCTTTCCCCTATAAATTGAGTCTCAAGCGAAGATCAAAAGATCGCAGGCTTCGCCAGCTCCTACAGAGCCCAGGGGGAGCGCCTGTCTGTATACAAAACCCTGCACCTTTAGCATGCATCTACGCCCTGTTCGTGGGCGCATGTCAGCTCTTGCTCGGCTTTTACTCCCGCTGTACACCCCGGTTTGTCTCACATCTCGCGCCTATGGCACGCATTCTGCGTGGCAACGCGTATACAAACCATGCCGGCTCCCGTGCGCAGTATGGTGAGCAGGTCGATACGGGGGCACGGCGGTACTCAAAGGAGCCCCGCAATGTCCGAGCAATTGCCCAACGGCTACAGCCCTCGCCTCTATAACGAAGACCTGGGCCCGCTGCCGCAGAAATGGAATTGGTACAACATCTTCGCTTTCTGGATGAGTGATGTACACAGCGTGGGCGGTTATGTCTTCGCCGCCAGTTTGTTCGCGTTGGGGTTGGCGAGTTGGCAGGTGTTGATTGCCTTGCTCGGCGGGATCTGCTTCGTGCAGTTGATCGCTAACCTGGTCGCCAGGCCGAGCCAGCAGGCGGCGGTGCCGTACCCGGTGATCTGTCGGCTGGCGTTTGGCGTGTTCGGGGCGAATATCCCTGCAGTCATCCGTGGCTTGATCGCCGTGGCGTGGTACGGGATTCAGACATACCTGGCGTCCAGCGCGCTGATCATCGTGGTGCTACGGTTCGTTCCTTCGATGGAGGTCTATGCGACACCGCATTTTGCCGGTTTGTCCTACCTGGGCTGGTTCGGTTTCCTCAGCCTGTGGTTCGTCCAGGCGCTGGTGTTCTGGACCGGGATGGAGTCGATCCGTCGTTTCATCGACTGGGCCGGGCCGGTGGTGTATGCGGTGATGTTCCTGTTGGCCGGTTGGATCGCGTGGAAGGCCGGTTGGAGCAATATCAGCTTCACCCTGGCGGAAAAGTCCTTGTCTGGCTGGCAGGCGTTCGGCCAAGTGATCGTGGCGACGGCGCTGGTGGTGTCGTACTTTTCCGGCCCGACCCTGAATTTCGGCGATTTCAGCCGTTATTGCCGGAGCATGTCTGACGTGCGTCGGGGCAATTTCTGGGGGCTGCCGGTGAATTTCCTGGCGTTCTCCCTGGTCACCGTGGTGATTGTTTCCGGGACTTTGCCGGTGTTCGGCGAAATGCTCCACGACCCGATTGCCACTGTGGCGCGTATCGACAACGACGTGGCCGTCTTGCTGGGCGCCTTTGCCTTCGTGACCGCCACCATCGGCATCAACATTGTCGCCAACTTCGTCTCTCCCGCGTTCGACTTCGCCAACGTCGCGCCCAGCAAGATCAGCTGGCGCGCCGGCGGCATGATCGCGGCGGTGGCCTCGATTTTCATCACGCCGTGGAACCTGTTCAACAACCCCGAAGTGATCCACTACACCTTGGACGTGTTGGCGGCGTTCATCGGGCCGCTGTTCGGGATCTTGCTGGTGGATTACTACCTGATCAAAAAACAGCAGATCGACGTCGACGCGCTGTTCAATGACGGGCCGAGCGGGCGCTATTACTACAGTGGTGGTGTCAATTGGACCGCGGTCAAGGCGCTGATTCCGGCAACGCTGATGGGCGTGGCGATCACCTTCACGCCGCTGTTGCAACCGATGGCCAACTTTGCCTGGTTCACCGGTTGTTTCCTCGGCGCAGTGTTGTATTTCGCCTTGGCGCGACGCGAGTCGGCGGGGCAGTTGAACAAAGTGTTCAGCGCGGCCGAGCAGGCCTGATCAACGCAGCACGGTTTGGGCGCAAGGGCTCGCCGCGCTGCGGTTGGCGGGCCGCAGCAACAGGCCTCCGGCCATCAGCAGGCCGCTGCCGGCAATGATCAGCGCCGGTTGCAGGCCGCCGCTGAAATGGCTGCTCAGCGCCGCCAGCAGTGGCCCGCTGAGCTGGCCCAGGGCAAAACAGGCGGTCAACAGGCCCGCGTTGCGCTGAGTGGCGTGGGGTGCCAGTTCCCGGGAACGCAGCATCACCAGTTGCATGCAGGCCAGGAACGGCGCGCCACACAGGATCACCCCCAACGCCAGCCCCGGCCCACTGCCCAGCAGGCAGGCAAATACGCCGGCGGCTTGCAGCCAGAGCGTACCGATCAGCCAGCGACCGGTGGTGTTCGGGTTGGGGCGACGCAGGCTGACCAACAACACGCCGCTGGCGGCAGCCAGGCCGAAGCAGGGCCAGAACAGGTCGGCCAGCCATTGCCCGTGGAACTGCGCCGAGGCCATTTGCGACAGGAACGTAGCCGGAATGATGTAGCCCAGGCCATACAGGGCGTACACCACGCCCAGTCGAGCGACGCCAGCGTTCGGTGAAGGGCTGGTTGGCCCGGCGACAGGTGTTGCTACGACCGGCTGCGGCAGGATCGGCAAGATCATCAGCAACATCGCCAAGGCCACGCCGGCATACATCAGCCACAGGGTTGCGGAGGTCTGGCCCAGCAGATTCGAACCCAAAGCGAGCAGGCCGGTCAGGAAAATTCCCAGCCCCGGGCCGGCAAACACCAGTGCGCCCAGGCGTGGCCGTCCCGCCGCCGCAGCCAAGGGTTGGCTCAGGGCGGTGATCATCACCAGCACCCAGGCGCTCGCCACGCCGGTGCCAAAGCGTAATGCCAGGTGTGGCCAGAAGCCCCAGGCCCAGAACGACGCCAGGGTCAGCAGCACGCACAGCCACAGGCCGCCGAGCAACCGTCGCCGCACCTGTTCCGGACGGCGAACGAACATGGCATCCAGCGCGCCGAGGAAATACCCCAGGTAGTTGGCCGCGGCAATCAGACCGGCGGTGGTCAAGTCGATCTGACCTTCGCCGATCAAATGAGGTAACTGGGGCGTCAGGGCGAAGCGGCCGATGCCCATGGCCATCATCAGCGCGATGAAACTGCCGAGCAGGCGAATAAGAGGTGACATGGTCGTTCTCCAGTGTCGAGGTGAATGACCGTCAGGCTAGGACTGATTGACTTTCATTAAAAATGAATAATAGTGAGTAACTTGTTCTTTTTTGGAGAAGGTCATGGAGTTCAGCCAATTGCGGATTTTCCAGGCTGTGGCCGAGGAAGGTTCCATCACCCGGGCCGCCGAGCGCCTGCACCGGGTACCGTCGAACCTTTCGACCCGGCTCAAGCAGTTGGAAGAGCAACTGGGCGTGGACCTTTTCTTGCGCGAGCGTCAGCGTTTGCAGTTGTCACCGGCCGGAAAAGTCCTACTGGACTATGCGGCCAAGCTGTTCGCCTTGCACGACGAAGCCCATGCCGCCGTACAGGGCGGGCAGCCGGCCGGGGACTTCCTGCTGGGCACGATGTACAGCACGGCGGCGACGCATCTGCCGGACTTGCTGGCGGCTTATCATCGGGCGTATCCGGAGGTGAACCTGCAAGTGCAGTCCGGGCCGAGTGGTGAATTGCTTGAGGGTTTGCTCACCAATCGTCTCGACGCGGCGTTGGTGGACGGCCCGCTGGAGTTGGCGGGGTTGGACGGCGTGCCGTTGTGCGACGAACGACTGGTGCTGATCACCGAGGCCGATCACTCGCCCGTGCGCAGTGCGTTGGATGTGCAGGGCCGCGCGGTGTTCACGTTCCGGCGTGGTTGCTCCTACCGGATGCGGTTGGAAGCCTGGTTTGCCCATGACCATGCCACCATGGGCCGGGCGATGGAAATCGAGTCTTACCAAGGGATGCTGGCGTGTGTGATCGCCGGGTCCGGGGTGGCGCTGATGTCGGAGTCGATGCTGGCCAGCCTGCCGGGCCGCGAGCGGGTGGCGGTGCACCCGTTGGTCGAGCCGTTTGCCAGCGCCACGACCTGGTTGATGTGGCGCAAAGGCATGGTCGGAGCCAACCTCAACGCCTGGCTTGAATTGCAACAACAGGCCTGGCCACGAGCGCCCATGACGACGGTGCAATCGGCTTGAGCTCCGGGAGGTGGGTTTTGATTAATTCAGTAACAGATCATTGCAGACTGAGACGAGCATTGCGTAGAACATCGGACTATTATCAGTGCGAAGGGGCCACAGTAATTTGCTGCTTGTACCACCCTGAGGGGGCACCACGATGAAAGAGAAAATCCAGAACTGGCTTCACGACCTGGGTGTCGCGCTTGGCCTGATCGAGCCACCGATGCAACCGGTACCGATCCGCACCGATGACGAGCAACGCCGCCGCCAACCGCGCCGCCGGTAAACCCACCAGGCATTTGGAGAGATCGCAGCTGCGGACCATTTCAATTGAGATGGTCCGCAACTGCGATCTTTTTATTTGTGGAGGCCGACGCTGTGGGGGCGAGTTCATTGCCAGGGTGTCGGTCAAACCGCCTTGGCCACCACCTTCGGCCGTGGCGACAACAAGCTCACCCGCACAAAACTCACCAGCGCACTCAGGCTGTAGTAAATCGGCGTGTGGGCGTCCAGGCGGTCCTTGAGCATGAAGAACAGTGCGGTCAGCAAGCCCAGCGACAGGCTGGTGATTGCGCCGGCGGTGCTGCCCCTGGCGCTGCAGCCTCAGCGCGAGCGCGCTGTTGTGGCCAGAGATTGCTCCCGCTGGGTTCTGTAGGCACTGGCGAAGGCTCGGGCCGCGTTTGGACGATCTTTTGATCTTTTGATCTTTCGCTTGAGACTCAAATGTCTGGGGAAAGATCGCAGCCTCGTTGCACTCGACAGCTCCTACACAGTTCCTACGCGGTTCCTACACGGCTCACAGTTCTTATGGATGCAGTCGAGAGGGAGCGCGCTCCCTCGCCACAGCTTCTCGGATCAGGCGGTTTGCTTGAGGGCTGGTTTATCGAAGGGCTCCGAAGCGTCCTTGCTACGCGGATCCCCCGGGCCATACACCGCCGTCGGCTCTGGAAACAGGCTCAGCAATACCAGGTACACCACCGAGGCCAGACCCAGGGTCACCGGTAGGCTGATGTCGATTCCGCCTGCCAGTTCTCCCAGCGGCCCGACGAACTGCCCCGGCAGGTTGACGAAGCACAACCCCACCAGCGCGCTGGGGATCCATGCCCCAAGGCCGCGCCAGTTCCAGCCGTGGCTGAACCAGTAGCGCCCGCCGGTTTCGCCGCGGGTGAACACTTGCAGGTCATCCGGGCAGTAGAAGCCGCGGCGCACCAGCAGGCCGATGATCATGATCACCATCCATGGCGTGGTGCAGGTGATGATCAGCACGGCGAAGGTCGAGACGCTCTGCACCAGGTTCGCCGCGAAGCGCCCGATGAAGATGAAGGCAATCGACAGCACGCCGATCAGCAGCGTCGCCTTGACCCGCGACAGCACCCGTGGAAACACGCTGGACATGTCCAGCCCCGTGCCATACAGCGACGTAGTGCCGGTGGACATGCCGCCGATCACCGCGATCAGGCACACCGGCAGGAAGAACCACCCCGGTGAAACCGCCAGCAGCCCGCCCACGTAGTTGTTGGCCGCGATGTAGTCCGGCGCCTTGATCGCCACGATGGTGGCGGTGGCGAGGCCGAACAGGAACGGGATCAACGTCGCCAACTGCGCAGCGATCACGGCCAGCATGATGCGGCGCTTGGGCGTATCGCGGGGGATGTAGCGCGACCAGTCACCCAGGAATGCACCGAAGGAAATCGGGTTGCTCATGGCCACCAACGCCGCGCCGATGAACGCCGCCCAGAAGCCCGGCTGGCCGAGGCTGACGGTGCCGGCGAACTGGCTGTCGAAGGTCGGTGCGAAGGCGAGAATGCCCAGCAAAAACAGCAGGCTGGCCGCCCACACGGCGATGCGGTTGACCCACAGCATGAAGCGAAAGCCATAGATGCATACCGTCAACACCAGCAGGGCGAACAGGCCGTAGGCCAGGCCCAGGCTCAGGTCGGTCTCTGGCATGCCGATCAACCGTTTGGCGCCGCCGATCAACGCGTCCCCCGAACTCCACACCGACAGCGAGAAGAACGCGATGGCGGTCAGCAACGACAGGAACGAGCCGACGATTCGCCCGTGCACGCCGAAGTGTGCACCGGAAGACACCGCGTTGTTGGTGCCATTGAGCGGGCCGAACAGACCCATGGGCGCGAGGATGATCGAACCCACCAGGACGCCCAGCACAATGGCCCAGACCCCAGCCTGGAATGACAGGCCGAACAGCACGGGGAAACTGCCGAGCACGGCGGTGGCGAAGGTGTTGGCGCCGCCGAAGATCAGGCGAAACAGGTCGCTTGGGCCGGCGGTTCGTTCGTGGTCCGGGATCTGTTCGACCCCGAAGGTTTCAATTTGCGTAAGGTTGTTGTCGTTATTGTTATACATGATCTGCTCCGATCATAAAGGCGCGCCCGTCGTGTGCGGGCGCCACCTGTTGCTAAGGGATTGGCAGCCCTTCCGGCATTGCGGACAAATGTTCGTGACAGGCCAGCCATAGGCCTTGTTGTTCTTGGCGAAACACAACGGTTTCGCGCTCCTGGCTAAAGTGAAGCTCCCCTTGCATGCGCAACTCGGTGGCCACGTCATGGATGAAAATCGCCACGTCCCCTAGCAGGCTGACGAAGGCGTTGCTTGAGGTGCAATTGAGCACCTCGAAGCCATCCTCGGACCGCCAGCGATCCCACAACGCCTGGTAAGCATCGCGTGACAGCAGGGGCTGTTCGAGGGTGTGGAACACGAAACTCGCATCAGCCGTGAACGCACCGAAGTAGGCGTCGCGGTCGTTGCGGGCGAAGGCCGCCACCAAATGTGCAGCGGCCTGGAGCACTTGGTCCTGTTTGTTCATGGGCGCACCTCAGCGATGAACCACGCCAGGCAGTACGCAGAGCATCTCGTACAGCAGGTTGGCGCCCAGCAGCGAGGTGTTGCCGGTGGTGTCGTATGGCGGCGAGACTTCTACCAGATCGCAGCCGACCAGGTCGAGGCCCTGGCAACCACGGACGATTTCGATCGCCTGGATGGTGGTCAACCCTCCGATTTCCGGGGTGCCGGTGCCAGGGGCCCAGGCCGGGTCGATGCCGTCGATGTCGAAGCTCAGGTAGACCGGACCGCCACCGACTTTTTCACGCACTTCGGCCATCAACGGGGCCAGGGATTTGTGCCAGCATTCTTCGGCCTGGACCACGCGGAAACCCTGGTTGCGGCTCCAGTTGAAATCATCGGCGGTGTAGCCCTGGGCCCGCAGGCCGATCTGCACCACGCGGTCGCAATCGAGCAGGCCTTCTTCCACGGCGCGGCGGAAGGTGGTGCCGTGGGCGATCTTCTCGCCGAACATGTGGTCGTTCACATCGGCGTGGGCGTCGATGTGCACCAGGCCGACCTTGCCGTGTTTCTTGTGGATCGCCCGCAGGATCGGCAGGGTGATGGTGTGGTCGCCACCCAGGGTCAGGGGGATGACGTTGTGTTCGAGGATCTTGTGGTACGACTCTTCGATGATCCGCACTGCGTCCAGCAGGTTGAAGGTGTTGATCGGCACGTCGCCGATGTCGGCCACCGACAGCGAGTCGAACGGCGCGGCGCCAGTGGCCATGTTGTAGGGGCGGATCATCACGGATTCGGCGCGGATCTCGCGGGGTCCGAAACGGGTGCCGGCGCGCAGGGAGGTGCCGATGTCCAGCGGCACGCCGACGAACGCAGCGTCCAGGCCGGCAGCGGTTTGCAAGTGGGGGAGTCGCATCATGGTGGCGATGCCACCGAAGCGCGGCATGTCGTTGCCGCCCAGTGGTTGGTGAAGAATCTTGTCCACGGGTAGGGCCTCATCGTTGTTTTATTTATCAGGGGCCGATTCTGCGAAAAGCCGTTGCCGTGAAGAATCGCTGGCGGCAAATACTTAGTTCAGATTTTTCTAAACTAATGGCGGGTGGGGGCGATAGACTCGCGATTGACCTGTTGAGGTTAAATGGTGGGTGCAAGCCTGTGGGAGCAAGCTTTGCTCCCACAGATAAATCCCCTCGCCACAAAGTGTGCAGTGACCCGCCTGTATGGAGACACCCTGATGGCCAATGCTTTACCCGACCTGAAACTGCTGCGCATTTTCGTCAGCGTGGTCCGGCACCAGGGGTTCGCCAATGCCCAGCACGAGCTCAACCTGTCCACGTCGGCCATCAGCACCTACATGAGCCAGCTTGAGGCGGCCCTGGGCCTGGTGTTGTGTCATCGCGGCCGGGGCGGGTTCAGCCTGACCAGCAAGGGCGAGTTGTTCCATCAGGAAACCTTGCGCCTGCTGGGCGAGCTCGAAGGGTTCGAGCAGTACGCCGCCGCGCTCAAAGGTGAACTGCGCGGCACGCTGAACCTGGGGGTGATCGATTCCACGGTCAGTGACAGGGCCTTGCCGTTCGCCGAAGCCATCGGTGCCTACAGCCAGGAGCATCCGGCGGTGCATTTGCATCTGTCGGTCATGAGCCCTTATGAGCTGCAACTCGGCGTGCAGGACAACCGCCTGGACTTGGCCATCGGCGCGTTTTCCACGCGCATGAGCGGGCTGGTTTATATGCCGCTGTACCGTGAACAGCACTGGTTGTATTGCAGCAACCGCCATGCGCTGTTCAACGAGCGGCGCATCCCCGAGCAAGTCATCACTCAGCAGCGCATGGTCGGGCGCGGTTACTGGAGCCAGGCCGAACTGGCCCGTCATGGCTTCAAGCACAGCGCGGCGACGGTGGAGAGCATGGAGGCGCAGTTGATCCTGGTGTTGTCCGGTGCCTACGTCGGTTACCTGCCTGAGCACTACGCTCAGGCCTGGATCGACAAGGGCGACTTGCGCGTGTTGTTGCCGGCGACCTTCGGCTATCAGGCGCCGTTTTCGATGATCGTGCGCCGTGGTCGCAGCCGCGAGCCGCTGATCCAGACCTTCCGTGATTTGCTCAAAGCTCAACTGAATCAGGCCTGACCATGTCCAGAACTCAATGTCCGCGTTGCCAACGACCGCAAAGCCATTGCCTGTGCCCGTTGATCCCCAGCCTCGACAGCCGCACCCGCGTCTTGCTGTTGCAGCATCCCAGCGAAGTGAACCATGCCTTGAACACGGCCAGGCTGGCGGCTTTGGGCCTCAGTAATGCTGAACTGATCGTGGGCGAGGTGTTCGAGGATTTGCCCAGGTTACTCAATCAACCGGGTTATCAGGCGCGGTTGTTGTTTCCGGATGATGATGCACAGCCGCTGCAAGCCTATGTACCCTCCGATGACCCGTTGCTTCTGGTCGTGCCCGACGGCACCTGGCGCAAGGCACGCAAGTTGCTGCACCTCAACCCGCTGCTGGCGGCGCTGCCGAGGGTGACGTTGGCCGAGGGCGGGGTGTCTCGTTATCGTTTGCGCAAGGCACCGGGACCGGGAGCGTTGTCGACGGTCGAGGCGATTGTCCAGGCGTTGCAGGTGCTTGAAGCGCCGGCGAGTTTCGAGCTGTTGCTGAGGCCGTTCGAGGCATTGATCGAGGGGCAGATCGCGGCGATGGGGGAGGAGACGTTTCGGCGTAACCATGCTGAGAAATAATGGATGTCTTTGCCGCCGCCTTCGCGAGCAAGCCCGCTCCCACAGTTGATCTTCAGTGCACACAAGATTTGTGGTCACCACAAATCCAATGTGGGAACGAGCCTGCTCGCGATGGCGGCCTCATGATCAGAGGAGCGCCCAGTTAGAACCTATCGCTCGCGCATCGCCTCGGTCTGCGCCTTCAACACCGGCTTGAGCAGGTAATCCAGGACACTTTTCTCCCCGGTGATGATGTCCACCGTCGCCACCATCCCCGGAATGATCTGCAAGGGGTTGGCATCCCCACCCAGGTGGTTTTTATCGGTGCGCACCTGGATCAGGTAGAAGCTGTTGCCTTTGTCGTCGGTGATGGTGTCGGCGCTGATCAGTTCGAGCTTGGCGCTCAGCCCGCCGTAGATCGTGTAGTCGTAGGCGCTGAACTTGACCATGGCCTTCTGGCCTGGATGAAGGAACGCCACGTCCTGAGGGCGGACCTTGGCTTCGATCAGCAGGTTGTCTTCCAGGGGCACGATTTCCGCCATGTCGCTGCCCGGCTGCACCACGCCACCGATGGTGTTGACCTTCAGTTGCTTGATCACCCCATGCACAGGCGAGACGACGGTGGTGCGGCTCACGCGGTCGTCGATGGCGATGCTCGAGGCGGTGATTTTCGACAGTTCGGTGCGTTTCTCGTTGAGGTCCTTGGCTGCCTCGGAGCGAAAGGTCTGTTCCGATTCGTCGATCTTGCTCTTGATCTCGTTGATCGCCGATTCGGCCCGGGGAATGGCCAGGGTGGTGGCATTGAGCGAGCCGCGGATTTCCACCGCGCTGCGTTTGAGCCGCAGGATCTCCACCGGTGATACCGCCCCGGTGCGCACCAGCGGGGCGGACATGTTCATTTCTTCTTGCAGCAAGGCCAGGGAGGAGCTGAACTGGCCTTGCTTGGAACGAAACTCCGCCAGTTCCTGGGTCTTCTGGCGCAATTGTTCGGTCAGGGTGCGTTGCTCGCTGGCCAGACGCCGCTGGCGTTGTTCGTACAGTGAGCGCTCGTCCTCGGCCACTTGCGGGGCCTTGGCAATCACCTCGGCCGAAAGATCGAACGGCCGGCCCTCGGCCTCGGCCGACAAGCGCTCGACCTGGGCGGTCAAGGCATAGCGGTCGACCTCGCTTTCGCCCTTGTTCGACAGGAACCGCGTGTCGTCCAGGCGCAGCAGGGTGTCGCCCTTGTTCACCATCTGGCCTTCGCGGACGAATATCTCCGTGACGATGCCGCCCTCCAGGTTCTGGATCACCTGGATCTTGCTCGACGGAATCGCCTTGCCTTCGCCGGTGGTGACTTCCTGCAACACCGCCAACTTCGCCCAAACCAGCCCGGTGATGATCAAACCGGCGGCCAACCACACGGTCACCCGCGAGCGGCGGGGCGAATCCTGCAGCGTGGCGCCAGCGGTTTCCGGCATGAACTCGCTTTCAGCGCTTTTGCTGAAACTGCCGAAGTAGCTTCGGGCGGCTGAATCCGGTGTTTGAGCAGACATGGGGCGGTACCCGTCAGTGAGAGAAAAAAAGCCGAACACATACCCGTGGCTTGAGAGGGTTATCTGTGGGAACAAGCCTTGCTCCCACAGATTACGGTGTTGTTTCTATACCGCTGCGGAGCCCACCCGTCCCTTGCGCAGCGCATCGATCACCGCGTCTTTCGGTCCATCGGCCACGATCCGGCCGTTGTCCAGCACCACCAAGCGGTCCACCAGGCTCAGCATCGAGGTGCGGTGGGTAACCAGCAGCACGGTCTTGCCCTGTACATGGGGGTGAAGCTTCTGTCGCAAGACGTCTTCGCTGCTGTTGTCCATGGCGCTGGTGGGTTCGTCCAGCAGCAGGATCGGCGGGTCGAGCAGCAAGGCCCGGGCCAGTAGCACGGCCTGGCGTTGGCCGCCGGAGAGCAGTTGCCCGCGCTCGCCCACCGGGCGGTCGAAACCTTGGGGATGTTGGCGCGCCAGTTCGGTGACACCGGTCAGTTCTGCCACTTCCAGCATGCGCGCGTCGCTGATGTAGCGGGCGCCCAAGGTGAGGTTGTCCCGCAGGCTGCCGGCCAGCAGCGGCAGATCATGGGCGACGTAGCCGATCTGTTGACGCAGGTCGGCGACGTCCAGTTGCCGCAGGTCCAGGCCGTCGAGCAGCAACTGGCCTTCCTCCGGCGCATAGAACCCCATCACCAGGCGCGCCAGGGTGCTCTTGCCCGAGCCACTGCGGCCGATGATCCCGACCCGTTCGCCGGGTTTGAGGCTGAAGCTGATATTAGCCAGCGCCGGAGCGCTCTGGCCGTTGTAGTGGAAGGTCACGCCGCTGACGTCCAGCGCGCCCTGCAATTGGGTGCGGTCCAGGGGCCGTTGCTTGGCGTCACGCTCCTGAGGCAACGCCATCAGGGCATCGGTGCTGCGCATGGTGAGCTGGGCTTGCTGGTAACGGGTGATCAACCCGGCGATCTGCCCGAGCGGGGCGAGCACCCGGCTGCCGAGCATGTAGGTCGCTACCAGCGCACCGACGCTGAGGTTGCCGGCGATGATGCTGTAGACCCCGGCAACGATGGTCGCCATGCCCGCCAGTTGTTGCAGGAACAAGGTGCCGTTGGTCGCCAGTGCCGAGAGGTTGCGCGCGTGGCTGTCCAGGCGGGTGAGGGCACCATGGGTGCTTTCCCATTGATGCTGGCGCTCGCTCTCGGCGCTGCAGGCCTTGAGGGTTTCCAGGCCGCCGAGGGTTTCGATCAGCAGTGCCTGGCGCTGGGCGCCCAGGGCCAGGCTTTTTTCCACGGTGTCGCGCAGGCGCACCTGGATGATCGTCGCGAAGATAATGGTGAGCGGAAACGCTACCACCGGAATCACCACCAGCCAGCCGCTCAACAGGCCGATCACCACCAGCATCAGCAGGGCGAAGGGCAGGTCGATCAGGCTGGTGAGGGTCACTGCCGTGAGGAATTCGCGCAGGCCCTGGAAGTCGTGGATGCTCTGGGCGAAGCCGCCGATGGTCACTGGCTTGGCCTTCATCGCCATGCCGGTGATGCGCTCGAACAGGGTGGCAGAGAGAATCACGTCGGTTTTCTTGCCGGCGGTGTCCAGCAGATGGGCGCGCACCACCCGCAATACCAGTTCGAAACCCGTACCGATCAACAGCCCCACGGCCAGCACCCACAGGGTCGACGTGGCCTGGTTCGGCACCACGCGGTCGTAGGTCTGCATGACGAACAGCGGCACCATCAGCCCCAGCAGGTTGATCAGGAAACTCGCCAGGATCGCGTCGCTGTACAGCCAGCGCGACAGCTTCAAGGTGTCGCGAAACCACGCCTCGACCCGCGGCACCAGGGGCGAACGCAGGTCTTCGAGTTCATGGCGCGGCCGGGCGAACAAGGCCTGGCCGCTGTAGTCGAGGGCCAGTTCCTCGCGGCTGACCCACTGCTCGCCGCCGTCGGCCTCGCAGGGCAGAATCAGCGCCTTGCCATCCTCACCCCAGCGCCGCAAGACCGCACAGCGGCCGCCCGCCAGAATCAGCATCACCGGCAGGTTCAAGGGGGAAATATCCGCCAGCTCACGACGCAACAGCCGCGCCTGCAAGCTGGCCCGGGCCGCTGCGCGTGGCAGCAGGTCCAGGCTCAAGCGTTGGTGCGCCATAGGAAGCCCGGCGCTGAGGCTGGCGCGGCTGACCGTCGCGCCATGGAGTTTGCAGAGGATCAACAGGCCGTCCAGCAAAGGATCATCGAAATTCAGGCGCGGATCGGCGCCGGGGGTTGCGGGTTCCATGCTGGTCACATTGTTCGCTCCCATTTTTTTGGAGGGGGGCTACTTCAGTTCCGGCAGCCGAGCCTGGTTCTTGACTTCGGTCTGCGCGACCGCATCGGCCGGCAGCACGATCCGTTGTTTTTGCAACAACAGGCCCATGTTCGCCAGCACCCGGTACATCGAGTACTCCTCGGTGTAACGCACTTCGGTGTAGCGACGGTTGGCGTTGTACAGCTCGTTTTCGCTGTCGAGCAGGTCGAGCAGGGTGCGTTGGCCGAGACCGAACTGATCCTGGTACGCAGCGCGCACACGGGCGGTGGTGTCGGCATATTCGCGGGCGGTGGGGGTCTGTTTGCGGGCGTTGAGCATCGCGTTCCAGGCCAGGCGTGTGTCTTCGTTGAGCTGGCGCAGGGCATTGTTGCGGATGTCCATGGCCTGGTTGATCTGGTGGGCGTTGGACGCCAGCCGCGCCTTGTCGCTGCCACCGCGGAACAGGTTGTAGTTCATCACCACGCCGACCCGCCAGTTGTTGTCGTGGCCTTCTTCGCCACCAAGGTTGTTATTGGCGCCCACCGCCGCCTCGGCGTCAAAGCGCGGGTAGAACGGCGACTTCGCTACTTCGTACTGGCTCTCGGCGGACTGTATGTCGGCTTGGGCCGATTTCAGGTACGGGTTGTTATCCACCATGCTTTGCTGGGCTTCGCGCAGGTCGGCAGGGATTTCGCCTTTGGTCGAGGGTGGCGCTTCCAGCTCATCGGGCATGCGCCCGACCACGCTGTAGAAATTCGCTTCGGCGTCGGCCAGGTCGACCTGGGCGGTGTCGTAGTTGTTTTCCGCCAGGGCCCGACGGGCATTGGACTGGTCGGAGTCGGCGGTGCTGCCCACCCCACGCTCGGTGCGCAAGCCGATCTGGTCGTTGACCCGCAGGTGCGCCTGCAGGTTGTTCTTGGCCAGGGTCACCAGTTCACGACGCTTGAGCACTTCCAGGTAGACCTCAATGGTGCGCAGCGCCAGATCCTGGGCGGTGCCCTGGGCATAATAGGCCCGGGAGTTGACCACGCCTTGGGTGCGCTCCACTTCATTAGCGGTGTTGAACCCGTCGAAGATCATCTGCCGCAGACGCAGCTCCGATTGGGTGTAGGTCAGGATATTGGTGTGGTGATTACCCAAGGCTCGGGTGTTGGTGTTGTCGCTATAGCCACGACCGTAACCGGCATTCAAATCCACTGACGGGAAAAAGCCCCCTCGGGCGACCTTGACGTCTTCATTGGCTGACAGACGGCTGTCTACCCGTTGTGCCAGCTCTGGGTGAGTGGCAATGGTGCTCTGGATCGCTTCGGTCAAGGATATGGCCTGCGCCTGAGAGGAGCAGGCCATGGCCAGCAAAACCGCGCTGCAGAGGGGGGTTAGAACGCGCATGAGGTGCATCTCCTGATGTCTGTAGTGCTTTGCTTGTCGCCAAAATATTGACGAATTAAAGATCAAAACCGTTTCAACCTTGTAACAACACAGCTAAGAACATCCTGAGCAAAACCTAAGAAGAATTTTTCATAAGACTTATGCCGAAAAAAACTTATGTGCTTGAAAAAAACCGGCACATTGTTCAAAGCGAAAGCCTTTGAATCTGAGGGTTCTGACGGCTTTTAGGCGTCAATAAAAGTTCCATGCAGATGTTTAAGTAACGTGAAGAAGTACCGGAAGGGCGATGTGAGATGTGTTTTTTGGTGACGGTTTTTTGTCATTCTGGCGAATTGCTAGCACCTTCTGTTTTCACGAAAGCTGGCAGATTTTCCAGCTTTGTTGGTCGCCAAACCTGAGGACGGATTCTTCACCCAGACAGGTGCCGATTGCGGTCGGCAACGGAGGAAATGCACATGGCAGCGCTCATCGGTATCGTCAGCAAAGTGGTCGGGCAAGTTTTCGCAGAAGCGGCCGGTGGCCTGCGGCGGCCTCTGGTCGAAGGCGATCGGCTTTATGCCGGCGAACACCTGGTCACCGGTGCCGAAGGGGCCGTGGCTGTTCATATGCAGAACGGCCAGACGTTGACCCTGGGCCGCGAAAGCAACCTGACCCTGACCTCGCAGTTGCTCGCCAACCCTGCGCCTGATGTCGACACGCCTGACGCGGCGACACCGAGTAACGCGCAACTGACCAATGTGCAAAAGCTGCAGCAAGCCATCGCCGCCGGCGCCGACCCGACTCAGACCGGTGAAGCCACGGCCGCCGGCCCCGAGGGTGGCAACCCGGGGGGCGTGGGCGGCGGGCACAGCTTTGTGCTGCTGGAAGAAGTCGGCGGGCAGGTCGATCCGCAGATTGGTTTCCCCACGGCCGGGTTCAACGGGATTCCCGAGTTTCCACAACTGCGCCTGGCCGGTGACCCGGATAACACGGGCGACGATGCAACCGTGCCGCCGGAGACTCCGGACAACCCCGTGACCCTCGACGGGGTCAATGTCGAGGGCGGTGAACTGACCACCAACGAGGCCAATCTGGCCGATGGTTCGGCCAGCAATCCGAGTGCGCTGGTGCAAATCGGCACCTTCACGGTTTCCGCGCCTGACGGGCTGAGCAGCCTGAGCATCGGCGGCATCAACGTGATCACCGGCGGCGTGCCCGCAGGCTTCCCCCAAACCATTACTTCGGCGCTGGGCAACACGTTGACCATCACCGGCTATGACCCGGCCACCGGGGTGGTCAGCTACAGCTACACCCTGACGGACAATGAAACCCATCCGGCCGGCGGCGGTGTCAACAGCATCACCGAGCAGTTTGCGGTGGTGGCCGTCGACACCGACGGTGACACGGCCACCGGCACCCTGGACGTCAACATTACCGATGACGTGCCACAGGCGATCGACGACAGCCACGCCAATACGGCGTCGGAAACTTTGGTTACCCTCACCGGCAACGTATTGCCCAACGATCATCAGGGCGCCGACCGGATCCCCACCGGCCCCGACAGTGGGCCGATCATTGGTGGGACGTTCACCGGCACCTACGGCACCCTCGTGCTCAATCCCAACGGCACGTACACCTACACCCTGAACACCAGCGACCCGCAATTCGTCGCGTTGCATGGCGGGGGCAGCGGCACCGAGACCTTCACCTACACCCTGACCGATGCCGATGGCGACACCAGCACGGCGAACCTGGTGTTGCAGGTGCATAACAATGATGATCCGGTGGTGTTGGTAGGGCTGGATGCTGCAGGTGGCGAACTGTCGCTGCTGGAGAAAAACCTCAGCGACGGCAGCAGCCCGGATGCGCCGGCGCTGACCCAAAGCGGCACCTTTACCGTGACTGCGTTGGACGGTGTGCAGACCCTGAGCGTGGGCGGTATCAACGTGGTGACGGGCGGTGTGGCAGCCGGTTTCCCACAATCGATTACCACCGCGCTGGGCAACACCCTGACCATCACCGGTTTCAACGCTGCGACTGGGGTGGTCAGTTACAGCTACACGCTGCTGGACAATGAAACCCATCCAAACGCCAACGGCGCCAACAGCCTCAGCGAGCAATTTGCGGTCGTCGCCACCGACGACAACGGCACCACCGCCAACGGGAATCTGGACGTCAATATCGTCGACGACCTGCCCAAAGCCGTGGACGACAGCAACGCCAGCACGGCTTCGGAAACCAACCTGACCTTGACCGGCAGCGTGCTGACCAACGACACCCAAGGTGCGGACTCTGTGGCGTCCGGCCCAATCACCCCCGGCACCTTCACCGGCACTTACGGCACCTTGGTGCTCAACGCCGACGGTTCCTACACCTACACCCTCAACACCGCTGACGCCGACTTCAAAGGCTTGCACGGTGGTGGTGATGGCAGCGAAACCTTCACCTACACCCTGACCGATGCCGACGGCGATACCAGCACGGCGAACCTGGTGCTGCAAGTCCATAACAACGACGATCCGGTGATCATCACCGGCCTCGACACCGACGGCGGTGAGCTGACGGTCCAGGAGAAAAACCTCAGCGACGGCAGCAGCCCGGATGCGCCGGCGCTGACCCAAAGCGGCACCTTTACCGTGACTGCGTTGGACGGTGTGCAGACCCTGAGCGTGGGCGGTATCAACGTGGTGACGGGC
>NZ_CAXAPG010000048.1:0-23811 GCF_963970585.1 Pseudomonas sp. RL_105y_Pfl2_101 | reverse complement strand
ACTGGGTGTTCGCCACCGGTTTACCAATGTGCGCGGCAAACCCATCCTCGCGGGCCATCGACACCCAACTCGAATACGTCGTGGTTTCCGAAGGGCCATAGAGGTTGCACAGGCGCTTGACCTGGGTTTGCTCGAACAATGCCTCCACCAGGCTGCGCTTCAAGGCTTCACCGGCGACGTTCACCGTGTCGACGCCCTCGCCCAACCCGCCCGATTCCAGCAAGGCCTTGAGGGCCGACGGCACGGTGTTGATCAGGGTGATGTCGTGTTCGCCCTGTTGCAGTTCCAGCACATTAGTGACCACGTCGATGCCGCCACCGGAGGTCAGCGGCGCGAAGCACTCGTAGACGGCCAGGTCAAAGTTCAACGAAGTCGAGAACAGGGTTTTCGACAATGTGGCGTCATCGAAGGAGCGATGGGCCCAGGTCAGGAAGTTCACTGTGTTGCGGTGCTCGATCATCACGCCTTTAGGCAGACCCGTCGAACCCGAAGTGTAAATGACATAGGCCAGGTGCGATGAAGTCAGCCCGCTGATCTCCGGATTGGAGACGGACTCGTCCTGCCACAAACCGCTGTCGAGATTGATCACGGCCATCGAGGCATCGCGCAACAAGCCGACGGTAACGTCCTGCACCAACACTGCCGCCGGTGCGCTGTCCTCGAGCATGTAGGCAATCCGATCCAACGGATACGCCGGATCCAGCGACACATAACCACCGCCGGCCTTGAGAATCGCCAGCAAGCCAACAACCATGTCGATGCCGCGCTCGACGCAGATCGCCACCCGCGAATCGGGCTCTACGCCCTGCTTGCGCAGGTAATGGGCCAGGCGGTTGGCCCGCTCGTTCAACGCGCGGTAACTCAGGCGTTGCCCGCCGCGAATCACCGCCACGGCATCCGGGGTACGCTGGACCTGTTCCTCGAACAACCCATGAATCGTCTGCTGCTGCGGATAGTCAGCCTCGGTGGCGTTGAAATCCCGCAACAACTGCCAACGCTCGTCTCCAGGCAGGATATCCAGCGCATTGACCGGCGACTGAGGCGCGAACTCCAGCGCCTCCACCAGACTCGCCAAAGCTGTCTCCATGTAGGTGCCGACCTGCCGGGCATCGACAGCGCCAGCCGTCTGTACGCTCAACAGAAAGCCTTCGCCCAGGTCGTCGACCGACAACATGCATGGATAGTTGGTCCGTTCCATGACCGCCAACACCTGTGCTCCCGCCCAACGCTCGATGCCGTCGTTGTCCTGGAGCGGGCTGTGGCGGTAGTTGAGCAAGGCGCTGAACAGCGGCAACGAAGCCGGCACACCACTGCAGCGCTGGGCCAATGCCAGCGAGGCGTGTTCATGACCGAGCAAGGCGGTCAGTCGCTCATGGGTCGCCTTGACACCCGTGCGTACATCCTCGGCCCCCACCTTCACCCGCAGCGGCAAGGTATTGATGAACATGCCCAGCGCGCGGTCAGAGCCCTCGCCGCTCTGCATGCGGCCCAACAACACGGTGCCGAAGACCACGTCTTCGCGCCCGGACAAGCGTCCCAGCACCCGGGCCCACGCCAGGTGATGCAGGGCCGCCGGGCTCACGCCCAACTGGCGCGCCTGCTGGCGCAGGCGCAGGCTCAACGCGTTATCGAGGTTCAGCTTAGCCTCGTCGATGCCCCGGCCGTCGCCCTGTACTTCACGCAGCCCGAACGGCAGCGTCGGTTCCTCGACATCGCCGAGCATCTCGCGGAAAAAGTCTTCGTGTTGCGCGCGGCTGACACCCAGCAGAGTCTGCGCCACGTAATTGCGGTACGGCATGGCGGCGTCCAGGCGCTCGGCCTCACCGTTGAGGCACGCCAGCATTTCCGCCTGCATCACGTCCAGCGCCGTATGGTCCAGGGCAATGTGGTGGAACAGCAGGATCGCCACCCAGCGCTGCTGGGCACTGTCCCAGGCGCACGCCAGGCGCATCAGCGGCGCCTTACCCAAATCCAGGCGACAATGCCGAGGGTCGAAAAGCGCTTGTAGTTGCGTGGCGATGTCGCCTTGGATCGGGTCCAACAGCGGTTCTTCGAGCAGCAGCTCGGTACGGCGCTGGACCACTTGCAAGGGCTGGTCGAAGCCTTCCCAGAGCACCGCGGTCCGGAGGATGTCGTGCCGATCGATGACCGCCTGCAAAGCCTGGACGAACCCATCGAGCCGGGCACGGCTGTCCAGGGCAAACGTGGCTTGCAGCAAGTACGGGTCGCCCGCTTGCGCGGCAATGTGGTGGTAGAGAATCCCCTCTTGCAGCGGGGCCAACGGGTAGATGTCCTGCACATTGCCGACCCCACCAGGCACCGTGGCGACAATCCGGTCGATGGTGGGCTGGTCCAGCGACACCAGCGGCAGCATGGCCGGCGTGATCCGCTGGCAACCGGTGACGATGCCATTGGCCGGCACCACGATGTCAGCACGACCGCCCACCGCTGCGGCCAGGGCGGCCAGGGTTGGTTGACCGAACAACACGCGCACATCCGCGCTCACGCCGGCCTGGCGCATCCGCTCGATCAGTTTCACTGCCAGCAGCGAATGTCCGCCCAGCTCGAAGAAGTGGTCATGGCGCCCCACCCGCTCCACGCCGAGTACCTCGGTCCAGAGCCGGGCCAGCACAGTTTCCACCTCGCCCTGCGGTGCTTCATAGGCACGGCTGGCGAAGGCGTCCGCCTCGGGCGCCGGCAACGCCCGTCGCTCCAGTTTGCCGTTGGGCGACAGGGGCAGTTTTTCCAGGCGCACATAGGCCGCCGGGACCATGTAGTCCGGCAAGAGTGCTTGCAGATGCGCGCGCAGTGAATCGGCGTCGGGCCACAGGTCCGCGACCGCAAGCGTGAAGTACGCCACCAGGCGTTTGTCGCCAGGGCTGTCTTCACGGGCGATGACCGCCGCCTCTTTGATCCCGGCGTGCTGGCAAAGCCTGGCCTCGACTTCTCCCAGCTCGACACGGAAACCGCGGATCTTGATCTGATCGTCGTTGCGCCCCAGGTATTCAATGCAACCGTCGGGCTGGTAACGCCCCAGGTCACCGGTCTTGTACAGGCGCGCCTGGCCATCCATCGTGAACGGATCGCGAATGAAACGTTCGGCACTGAGGTCATCGCGGTTCAGGTAGCCACGGGCAACGCACACGCCGCCGATGTGGATTTCGCCCGCCACGCCGGCCGGAACCGGGCGCAGGTGTTCGTCCAGCAGATAAATGCGGGTGTTGGCCACCGGGTGCCCGATGGCCGGCAGCGTAGGCCAGGCGGCGACATCGTCCGGCAAGGTCAGCGCGGTGGCGACGTGGGATTCGGTCGGGCCGTAGTGGTTGTGCAGGCGGCAGCCGTCCAGGCGGGCAAAAAAATCACGGATCTGTGGCGTGATGCGCAGTTGCTCGCCCGCGGTGATGACGTCCTGCAGCGGGCACGCCAGCGGACCGTCCTCACCGTCGCCCACCACCGCTTCGGCCAACGCCTGCAGGGCGACACACGGCAGGTAGAGGCGCTCGATGCGCTGCTCGCGGATGTGTTGGAACAGACGGTGGAAATTCAATCGGACATCAGCATGGATCAACGACAGTTCGCCACCGGCGCACAGGGTGCTGAACATCTCCTGGAAGGCAACGTCAAAGCCCAGGGCCGCGAATTGCAAGGTGCGGACGGTCGCGCGGCCTTGCTGCTGGGCCTGTTCGATTTGCCACTGCATCAGGTTGACCAGGGCCCGGTGCGGCATGGCAACGCCCTTGGGCTGGCCGGTGGAACCCGAGGTATAGATGACATACGCCAGGCCGTCGGGGCTTAGGCTGCTCACGTGCGGATTGGTTTGCTGTTGGGCGCTGATACCCGCGGCATCGCGTGCCTCGGGATCGAGTAACAACACCGGCATGCTCGGCTGCGGGAAGCGGGCCTGCAATTCGCGCTGGGTCAGCAGCACCTTGGGCGCGCTGTCCTCCAGCATGTAGGCCAGGCGTTCACTCGGATAGGCCGGGTCCAGGGGCACATAAGCAGCACCAGCCTTGAGGATACCCAGCAGCCCCGCGACCATTTCCAGGCTGCGGTCCACGCAGATCGCCACACGATCATCGGCACCGATTCCCTGCTCGATCAGGCGATGGGCAATCTGGTTCGCCAGCCGATTCAGTTCACCGTAGCTCAGGCACGCGTCCTGATACGTCAGCGCGACAGCGTCTGGCCGGGCCTGGACCTGGGCTTCGAACAATTGATGGATCAGCAACCCCGCCGGGTAGGCCGTATCGAAGGCATTGAAGTCCTCGACCAACTGACGCCACTCATTGGAGGGAACAATATCCAGGTCATGCAGCGGTGAGTCGACAGCTTGATCGAGCGCATCGACCAGTGCTTCGAGCACCGTATTCATATAGGCGCAAACGCGCTGCGCGCCGACGCCGGCCACGGCTTGCACCGTCAGCCCGAACGACTCGCCCAGGTCGTCTATCGACAGCGACAGTGGGTAGTTGGTCCGCTCTTCGCCGCCGAGGATCTCGACCCCAGCCCAGGTTCGCGCCTGACCGGCGTCGTTGGGTGCCTGCGCAGCCACCGCGGTTTGCCGGTAGTTCAGCAACGCGCTGAACAGTGGCGTCGGCGCGGCGACCCCGCTGCAACGTTGCGCCAGGGACAACGGCGCATGCTCGTGACCAAGCAGCGCCGCCAGGCGCTCGTGGGTGGCCTTCAGCGCGGCCAGCACACCCTGCCCCCCTGCCTCGACGCGCAACGGCAGCGTGTTCACGAACATGCCCAAAGCGTGACCGTCGTCCTGGCCGCTGTGCAGGCGTCCCATCAAGACCGTCCCGAACACCACATCCTGGCGGCCGGACAAGCGCCCCACCACCTGGCCCCAGGCCAAATGGTGCAGGCTCGCCGTGCTGACTCCCAGGCGCCGTGCCTGGGCGCGCAGGCGCTGGGTCAAGTCGGCAGCCAGGGACAGCGAAGCCTCTTCGATACCGGTGCCGTCGCCCTGCACATCCTGCAAGCCGAACGGCAGCGTCGGCTCGTCCACGTCCCCGAGCATTTCGCTGAAGAACGCTTCATGTTGACCAGGATCGCTGCCCAAGCGCACCTGCGCCACATAGTTGCGATAAGGCACGGACCTGGGCAATTCACCCGCACGGTTTTCCAGGTGGGCCTCGATTTCCTTGCCCAGCATGCCCAGGGACGTGGCGTCATCGATCAAGTGATGGAACAGCAACACCGCGACCCAACTGCCGCTGACGAGGTCTTCGGCCACGTGGATGCGCATCATCGGTGCCTGGCGCAGGTCGAAGCGGGTATGGCGAGGATCGAAGCGGGCCCGCAGCTGCTCGGCGATGTCGCCATCGGCCGCATTCAAGGCGAGTTCTTCCACCATCAGCCGGGCCTGGCGCCAGACCACCTGGACCGGCTCGCCCAGGTCTTCCCACATCACTGACGTACGCAGGATGTCGTGCCGTTCGACCACCGCCTGCAAGGCCTGGACGAACGCATCCAACTGTTCGCGACTGCCCACGCGCAACAGCGCTTGCAGCAGATAGGGATCGCCCTGGGCGGTCGCCAGATGGTGATACAGGATGCCTTCCTGCAATGGCACCAGCGCGTAGATGTCCTGGACGTTGCTCACCCCACCCGGCACCGCCGCGACAATACGTTCGATTTCGTCCTGGGTCAGCGTTGCCAGTGGCAGCAGGTCTGGCGTGATGCGCTGGGCATCGTGGGCAATGGCGTTGTCCGGTACGACAATGCCACCGCTGCTGCCCGTGGCGGCCGCCAGTGTCGCCAGGGTTGGCTGACCGAACAGCACCCGCACATCGGTGTCCAGATTGACTTGGCGCATGCGCTCGATCAGCTTGACCGCCAGCAGCGAGTGACCACCCAGTTCGAAGAACCGGTCATGGCGCCCTACCTGTTCGACGCCGAGCAGTTCAGTCCAGAGCCCGGCCAGGGTGATTTCCACGTCGCCTACCGGCGCTTCGAACACGCGATGGGCATACGCCTGTGCATCGGGCGCCGGCAGTGCCTTGCGATCGAGCTTGCCGTTGGTGGTCAGCGGGAACCGTTCAAGGACCACGAAGGCACTGGGCACCATGTAGTCCGTCAACGAACCCAGCAGGTTCGAACGCAGTTCGGCCGCCGACAGTTGTGCGCCTTCGCCGGCGATCAGATAGGCCACCAGGCGTTGATCGCCCGGCGTGTCTTCACGGCCGATGACCACCGCTTCGCGCACACCCTCGCACGCCGCAAGCTTCGTCTCGATCTCGCCAAGCTCGATACGGAAGCCACGGATTTTCACCTGTTCGTCGTTGCGACCCAGGTATTGCAGCTCACCGTTCTCCTGCCAGCGACCGAGATCGCCGGTGCGATACATCCGTGCCCCGGCAGTGCTGTCGAACGGATCGGCGATGAAGCGGGTGTCATTGAGTTCGGGCCTGTTCAGGTAACCCCGTGCCACCCCCGCGCCAGCGACATACAACTCGCCTGCCACGCCCACCGGCACGGGCTGGCCGTACGGGTCGAGCAGGTACAGGCGCAGATCAGGGATACGCTTGCCGATCGGACTGCCCCCGCCCCACTGCGCATCGGCGGCTTCAAGCGGACGGTACGTCACGTGCACCGTCGTTTCAGTGATGCCGTACATGTTGACCAATTGCGTCCCGGCATTGCTTGCACGGTCATACCACGGCTTGAGAATGCGAGTGTCCAGCGCTTCGCCACCAAAAATTACCTGACGCAGACTGTGGCGCAGCTCGCTTTCGCCCTGGGCCGCGATCAACTGGCGGAAGGCACTCGGCGTCTGATTCAAGACCGTGACCCCGGCCTCGCACACCAGTGCGTAGCAGTCTTGCGGGGAACGACTGACCAGTTGTGGCACCACCAGCAAGCGGCCGCCATGGGTCAACGCGCCCCAGATTTCCCAAACCGAGAAATCGAACGCGAAGGAATGGAACAGCGCCCATACATCCTGAGGGCCAAACTCGAACCACGGTTGGGTCGCCGAAAATAGCCGTGCGACGTTGCGATGCTCGACCATCACGCCCTTGGGCAACCCGGTGGAGCCCGAGGTGTAGATCACGTAGGCCAAGTGGTGCGACGTCAGCGCCGCGACGTCGGGGTTGTGCGACGGCTGTTCAGCGATCCCCGCGCTGGCGGGCTGATCGAGCCATAACGCCGGCGCAGACAGCGCCGGCAGTTGCACCTCCAGCGCCGACTGGGTGAGCAAGGCCGACGGGGTGCTGTCCTCGAGCATGAAGGCCAGGCGCTCCGGCGGATAGGCCGGGTCCAGCGGCACGTAACCGGCGCCGGACTTCAGGATACCCAACAGGCCGACGATCATGTCCAGGCCACGCTCGACACAAATCGCCACCCGGTCGTCCGGGCGAACACCCAGCGCCAGCAAGCGATGGGCGACTTGGTTGGCCCGGGCATTGAGCTCGCCGTAGGTCAATGCTTGGTCTTCATGCACCACTGCCACCGCATCGGGTTGCGCGGCCGCTTGCGCTTCGAACAGGCCATGGATCGTGCGGTCGTGCTCATAGTGCTGCCCGTCGTTGGCGTTCCAGGCCTGTAGCTGAAGGGCCTCGGCCGGCGTCGGCAGTACAAACTCGCAGATCGGCAATGCGTCATGACCCAAGCCTTGCTCCAGCACCTGCATGAAGCGCTCGGCCATCGCCTCGATTTCACCGTCCTGGAAAAAAGCTGCGTTGTAGATCCAGTGCAGCCAGGCGTTATCGTCGTGCGGGTTGCTGCGCACGTGAATGGCCAACGGCATTTGTTCGTGACCGTTCGAGCACTTGAACGAACGCGCCGGGGCTTGCCCGAACATGAACTGGTGATCGTCCAGCTCATAGGAGAACGATATGTCGAACAACTGCGCACGGTTGCCCTGCAGCAATTCCAGCGAACGGTTCATGTCGCTCAGGGGGAAGCGCTGGTGGCGATAGTCCTGCTTGAGGGTGCGCGCCACGTCGTGGACCAGCTCGCCGAATGACAGCTCGGCGCTGAAGCGCAACCGCACGGCACTCACCTGGGTGAACATCCCCATGGTTTTCTTGAAGGACGCGTTGGAGCGATTCAGGACCGGCAAACCGATCACCAGCTCTTCACGTTGGGTGGTGCGGGCAAAATAAACGTACAGCGCAGCCAGCAGCACAGCCGAGCGTGAGGACTGATGCACCTGCGCCAGGGCGTCGATCCGCTCGTTCAGCGACCGAGCGTAGGGCCATACGGCATGGCGGCTGGGGGCCATGCCATCAGGGTAGCGATCACGGTTGCGGGCCACGAACAAGGGCGGTGGCACTTCCTGGTATTTTTCCAGCCAGTACTGCCGTTCACGGGCAAACCGCGGGGAATCGCGATAGCGCGCATCGTCCTCGATGAACGCCACGTAGGACGGTGCTGCCACGTCTGGCGTCTGGTTGCTTTCCAGCGCGCTGTAGAGCTCGCCGAGTTCCTTGAACATCAAACCGATGCTCCAGCCGTCCAGGACGATGTGATGCACCTGGATGACGAAATAGAACGATGCGCCATTGAGCTTGAGCAGCGCCAAGCGGAACAGCGGCCCGCCATCCAGTGGAAACGCCATCGCCATCCGCTGCTCGACCCAGGCCTGTGCCGATGCCTGCGGGTCGGGCAGATCCGACAAATCATGCACAGGCACCTGCACCGCCAGCGTATCGGCCAGCATCTGCATCGGCACGCCACCTGCGTCGGCTTCACGGAGCAATACCGTGCGCAGGGCATCATGCTTTTGCACCAACAAGTCGATTGCCTGCTGGAACCGCTCGGCGTCAACCACACCCTCGATGTGCAGGTAACCTCCGATGTTGTAGAGGGGGGAGTCGCCCTGGACCATTTGCTCCAGCCAGATGTCTCGCTGGGCGGCCGTCAACGGGTAGGTTTGCGAAAACGACAGGGACTGGTTCATACCCGTCCCTCCGACACCTGAACACTCACCGACAATGAACTGACCTGCTGTTGCTCATGGCCCCGCTCGGCCGAACAGCCCGTTGCAACAACATCACCCACTACACGCGCAAAGAAAAATTTCATACGGTCCTTCTCAGAGATTTGTCAGTGCTGCCCGGGTTGAATGCAACAGGCACGCCTGGTGTTGATGCAAATCCGCGCAAGTAGCCGGCGCGGCGTGAGATCGGTCGAGCGTCGAACGATCGGAGCGTTCTTGCATGGCATCGCCACCCGGCGAGGATGCACGTCTGCCGGGTGGGTCAATGCCAAGCGTTGTTCACGGGTGTTCAGCAGTACTGTCGCGACAGCGCAAGCCGGACGATGAGGCCTGAATGGACATTCAGGCTCGTTTGTCGCGCAGGGCGCAGTTGATGTCGGAAACGATCTGGCCATCCGACAACTTGATGATGCGATCGGCCAGTTGGAAGTACTGGTCGTCATGGGTAATGATCAGCACCGTCTTGCCACGGCGCTTGAGGTCGGGCAGCAGTTCCTCGTAGAAGAACTTCTTGAACGGCGGATCCTGGTCCGCGGCCCACTCGTCCAGTACGTAGACCGAGCGGTCCTCCATGTAGGCGCACACCAGCGCCAGGCGTTTTTGCTGGCCATAGGACAAGGCCTTAAGGGTGGAATACCCCAGTCCTTCGATCTTGATCTTGTCGGCCAGCCCCAGGGTTTCCAGGTACTTGCGCGCCAGCGTCGGGCTGCCGTCCTCTTCGTCGGGGCCGATGAGGCGGTTGAACAGGTGGAAATCGGAAAACACCGCGGAGAACAGATCGCGATAGTCGTTGCGACTTTCCTCGGTGATGGCCTTGCCATCGAGCAAAACCTCGCCGCCCTGGGGAATGTAGAGCCCGCAGATGAGCTTGGCCAAGGTGCTTTTGCCACAACCGTTACCACCGACGATGTAGATCAACTCTCCAGTCTGTACCGTCAGGTCGATGGGGCCCAGGGAGAAACCGGTCTCGGCGTGCTGCTCCTGGTAATGCATGCGAACGGCCTTCAACTCGATCCGGTTCCACGACTTCTTGTGCTCCAGCAGATGGACCTTGGGCACATCGGTCTCGATAGGCTCCGGGTGCGAATCGTTGATCGAGAAACCGAACTCCGAAAGACGCGTACACGCCACCCGGCCCGCCGCCAGCAAGGGCATCGCCCCGACCAGCAACGACAACGGGCCCATGATGTACAGCACGGCCAGGACGCTGGCAGTCATGATTTTCGGATCGACGGCACCGACCAGGGGTGCGGCGAACAGCAGGCAACCGATCAGCAACGACAGCGTGAATTGCCCGACGTTGTCGGCGGCGGTGTACCACAGCCGCTCGACAAAGTTGTAGCGCGCCACACGGGTGGAAGACGCCTCGATGGCCGAGCGACCGAACCAACGGCGCCGCACGCCATTGAGCTTGAGCTCCTTGAGACCGAACACCAGGGCGTGGGTGTATTCATTGAACGCGGTGTATTCGTCCCGCACACGGGAGGTGTTCCTGACGCCACAGGAGAAGAAGAACAGATACAGCCCCACCCCCAGGATCATCAGTGAAACCGTCAAGGCCAGCACGACCCACGACAGGTAGGCCAGGTAGCCGATGCCGAACAGAAAGACCGTCGCCTCCACCAGGATCGTGGGCATGATGATCAGCGTCGTATTCAGTTGCGGGATGTCGTTGGTCAACATCGTCAGCACATTGGGCGGGCCACGCCGGTCCACCTCTTCCAGTGGCGTGGCGAGAATCTTGCGACACAGTGCAATGCGCAAGCGCGTCATGATCCGCATGCTGGCGTAGGCCGGGAACAAAGCTGCACCGTTGCGCAAGATCAGCGCCGTGGCACTGAGCCCGATGAACCAGTACAGCGCCTGCAGGCGCGAGCCGTCATTGTGGATAGCCTCGTTGATCACGCTCACCACCGCGATGGACGCCACCCCGCTGATGACACCGCAGATCAACGTAAAGAGCGTCAGCCAGGGATGGTTGCGCCACAACAGGCGCATGACCGAGCCCGGTCTGGGCTTCTTCTCTTTCTTCGCTTTCTGCTCTTTTTTCATGGGTTGCTATCCTCGAATGGAGTCGCTAAAGGGCTCACACCGGTCGCCATACATCGCCACGGGCGGTCATCTCGCCCATCGCCACCACGATGAGGCGTGGTTCCTCGTAAGGATCGCGAGCGTGGGCGGCCAACATGTTGTCGAGCATCACCACATCGCCCTTGCGCCAGGTGAACCTGACCGCACAGGCCTCATAGGCCTCGCCGAGCAACGCCATGACGTCGTCTTCTATCGGCGTTCCATCGCCATAACTGACCATGCGCGGCAATCGGTCGGCGCCGAACATATCGAGCAGATCCTCGCGCATTTCCTCGCCGAGACAGAACGGATGGTGCAGCTGTACCTGGTTGAAAAAAGCCCGCTCCCCGGTCACCGGGTGCTGGATAACCGCCGGGCAGAGGGTGCGTACTTGCAAGGTGTCAGCGTCGAGCCATTCGAAATCGGTGCCCTCTTCCCGGCAACGCTGCTCGACGACGGCGCGCTCGGTGGTGCCAAAGAATGACGCCCAGCTGGGCTCGACACCGGCGGTGAAGGTGCGGCTGTAGCGCAGGCCTTTTTGTTCGAGCCGGGCCACCACCTCCTCAGGCAGGCATTTCAGGACCTGGCGGATGTCAGCAAGCGGCGTCGCGCCGCCCACCCGGGACGGCTGCTCGCAATAGAACCATTGCTTGCGCGGCCAGCTTTCCAGGTGCGAGCTCTCGTTGTGATACAGGATCATCTCGCGCTCGGGATACGGCGTGGAGCGGTAGACGTTACGTCCGCCCTCCTTCTTCGGCAGGTCGCCGTAGCTGCCGTGCAACCCAGGCGACAAGGCTTCGGCGAACGCCTCGAAGGCTGGCACCGAGCCAAGGTCAAAACCGCGAAACAGCACCGCGCCGTGACGACACAGCAACGCCTCGATGGCCTGGCGATGGGTGTTGGCCCACAACGAAGGATCCAGCCCCGGCTCGATCGGCTCGATCACCACCGGCAAACTCAAGCCGTCGGCGAGTAACGACAGCCTGACCGATTCGCCGCCCCCGTGACCTGGCCAGACAAGCGAATCCGTCATCCCGTCAACGGGGATGGCGGGCGAAGCGTCAGTTTGAAGACTCATGAATAACTCCTGAACCACGGATCGTCAGATCCACGTCGCAGGGCCGGACCAATGCGCCCTACCATCGGGCAAGGATAAAAACATTGATCCGGGGGGATGTCTGGCACCGCAAACCGGGACAGAGGTTGTAATGGTGGTTACTTAGGTCGTTTCTGGATCTGCTGATCTTCAGTTTCAAGAGGTATGGTTTTTTTACGAGCGGATGGGGTGTATATCCGTTTTTTGCGTAACGGCGGCTTAGGGTTCCGCCAGCAGCCGTTACCGCAGCAACGGATATACACACCAAAACAGAGCCCACCACCGGCCATTGCACCGACGCATCGATGCACGTCGATCCGCATAAGGCTCGCTTGTCCCCATTTCCCGCGACAGACGCCGACACGAAGTCGGTGCTGAAATGCGCGAGCTGCGAATTGCACAGGTACCGCAAACGATGCCGTGGGTCGCAGTGACGTCTCAAGCACATTGGTTTGCGCAACACGCAAACAGGTTGTGCCTGGCATTTAACAGGAGCGTTAGTCATGCCGATTAAGAACACTGGCGGTTCGGTCAACCCCGCGCCAGCCCCCCTCACGCCCGGTGCATTCCTGCATGAAACATTCCTCGCCCGGGCCCGTGAATTCCCTGAGCGAACCGCGGTGTCCGACGCGTCTCGCTCATTGAGCTACGCACAACTCGACACGGCTTCGTCACAGCTGGCGGCCAGGCTTCGCCAGGAAGGCGTCCAGGACGGCATGCTGGTGGGAATGTGCCTGCCACGTGGCGTCGATCTGGTCATCAGCCTGCTGGGCATCCTCAAGGCCGGTGGCGCTTACGTTCCAGTCGATCCGCAGTACCCTGGCAAACGTGTCGAACACATCGTGCGCGACAGCGGCCTGAGCCTGATGATCGGTGAACTCGCCGATCTGCCGCAGAGCGCGTCCGTGCGCGTCCTGTCCCTGGCCGAGTTGCTGGCCGGTCCGACCCTGCAACCGCTGCCCACCATCGACCGACGCAACCCCGACGACGCCCCGGCCTATGTCATCTACACCTCCGGCTCCACCGGTGAGCCCAAGGGCGTATTGGTGGCGCACGGTAACGTCAGCCGCCTGCTGGACAGTACCCAACGTTCGTTCGCCTTCACCGAAAACGACGTCTGGTCGATGTTCCATTCCATCGGTTTCGATTTTTCGGTATGGGAAATCTGGGGCGCCCTCGCCCACGGTGGCCATGTCGCTGTGGTGCCCTACGACGTGTCGCGCTCGCCAAGTGGCACGCGTCAATGGCTAGCCGACCAGGGCGTGACCGTCCTGAGCCAGACGCCATCGGCGTTCCGCGGCCTGGATGAGGCTGACCGCTCTGCCACTGCACCCCTGGCGCTGCGCTATGTAGTGTTCGGTGGCGAGGCGCTGCCAGCCACCGTGCTGCGACCGTGGGTTGAGCGGCATGGCGATCAGAAGCCTGCCTTGATCAACATGTACGGCATCACCGAAGCCACCGTCCACACCACCTTCAAACGGGTACGTGGCCAGGACCTGGAAAGCGCCGCTATGGTGTCCATCGGCGCGCCACTGGATGGCTGGCGCCTACACCTGCTCGACGCCGATCAGCAACCGGTGCCTCAAGGCAACGCCGGTGAGCTCTACATCGAAGGCGCCGGTGTGGCCCTGGGCTACCTGAATCGTCCCGCCCTGAACGCCGGGCGCTTCGTCCAGTTGCCGGACACCCCGAGCCGTGCCTATCGCACCGGCGACCTGCTGGTGCTGGGAGACGACGGCGAGTATCGCTATGCCGGTCGTTGCGATGAACAGCTGAAGATCCGCGGGTTCCGCATCGAGCCAGGCGAAGTCGAGGCCTGCCTGCAAGCCAGCCCCGCCGTAGCCGCCGCCCACGTGGCCGGTCACGATTACGGCGATGGCGACTGGCGCCTGGTCACCTATGTGGTGCCAACCCATGGCGTGACCGCCTGGACCGAACAGGTGCGCAGCGAAGTCGCCGCACAGGTGGCCGCGACCCTGCCGGACTACATGCGCCCCTCGGCCTACATCCCACTGGCCGCGTTGCCGGTCACCGACCACGGCAAGATCGACAAGGACTGCCTGCCCTCGCCCGATTCCGTGCCGGCGACCGCGCTCCACACCAGTGAACCGGGCCTCACCGAACAGGAGCAGTTCGTGCTCAAGGTCTGGTCGGACGACATCGGCCTGAAGAACATCGGCCTGAACGATGACTTCTTCGATTTCGGCGGCACCTCCCTGGCCCTGATTCGCTCGTTGAGCACGCTAAAGGCCCATTACCGGGTCAACCTCGACCCAGGCGTGTTGGCCGATGGCGCGACCGCCAAAGTGTTGGCCGGCTGTATCCAGCGCTCCCTTGTTCAAGCCCATTGATCGAAAAGGAAAAGCCCATGAGCAAAAAATTCGCCTTGACCCCGCAAGAGCGTGCGTCCTTTGAAAAGAACGGTTTCATCGGACCGTTCGACGCCTATTCGCCAGAAGAAATGAAAGAGACCTGGAAACGCACCCGCCTGCGTCTGCTCGACCGCAGTGCCGCGGCATACCAGGACCTGGATGCGATCTCCGGCGGTACCAACATTGCCAACTACGATCGCCACCTGGACGACGATTTTCTCGCCAGTCACATCTGCCGCCCGCAAATCTGCGACCGCGTCGAAAGCATCCTCGGCCCGGACGTGCTGTGCTGGCGCACCGAGTTTTTCCCTAAATACCCGGGCGACGAAGGCACCGACTGGCACCAGGCCGACACCTTCGCCAATGCCTCGGGCAAGCCGCAGATCCTGTGGCCGGAAAACGAAGACTTCGGCGGCACCATCACCGTCTGGACCGCCTTCACCGACGCCAACATCGCCAACGGTTGCCTGCAATTCATTCCCGGCACCCAGAACAGCATGAACTACGACGAAACCAAGCGCATGGCCTACGACCCCGATGCCAACAACAGCTCGGTGGTCAAGGATGGCGTGCGACGCGGTTTCTTCGGCTACGACTATCGCCAGTTGCAGATCGACGAAAACTGGAAGCCTGATGAAGCCTCCGCCATGCCCATGCAGATGAAAGCCGGCCAGTTCATCATTTTCTGGTCGACCCTGATGCACGCTTCCTATCCCCACAGCGGTGAGTCCCAGGACATGCGCATGGGCTTCGCCTCGCGCTATGTGCCGTCGTTCGTGAAGATATATCCGGACTCCGACCACATCGAGGAATACGGTGGACGTATCAGCCTTGAGAAGTACGGCGCGGTGCAGGTCATCGGCGAGACGACGCCTGAATACAATCGCCTTGTCACCCACACCACACGAGGCAAAAAGTTCGAAGCCGTCTGACTTTTTCAATGCCACATGACAGTTGGCGTGCGTAACGTGCCTGACAGGAGTCCCCAATCCATGACTATTTCCACCGACGCAGCGACGCGCCTGTGTGAGACCGTGAGGATGCTTAGGCACCTTGCCATCCATTTGCCCGATCCCATCTGCCTGAGCTTTCTGGCCCAGGGCAGTGACGCGGCACCCGACCATGCTTCCTCCAGCGTGAGAGCCACGGAACGCGCGGTCAACACCGCGTTCGCCAGGATCGGCGTCAAAGCCGTGCAGTACGTGCATGACGGCGAGGCGCAACTGTCGTCTTTCGAAATGTTCATCAGTAAGAAAATCTGCCAGGCCCTCGAGTTTGCCTATGACCACTTCGACGACGTCGACAGTGCCAAGGATTTCGGGCGCCTGGTCAGGCATTTCGATTTCAGCGGTGCCGTGCCCGAGGTCGAGACACTGCACCTGATCACCCGCGACAACGTGGCGCTGTCAGTCCATGCCAACACCGATCGAAATCGCCCGGCCATCGTCCTCGCCCTGCCCTGCGGCATGCCGTTCGACCTGTGCCGCGACTGGTTCAATGCGCTGAGCGAGAGGTTCTTCGTGGTCACCTGGGAAACCCGCGGGCTGTTCGGCTCCTGCACCTCGTTCGACCAGTTATCCGTGGACACCGACGCCCAGGTGGGCGACTTGATCAATGTGATGAACCACTATGGCCTGGAAAACGCGCACCTGATGGGTATCTGCGGTGGCGCGGTGATCGCTCTCAGCGCCGCGGCCACCCACACCGACCGGGTCAACTCCCTGAGCCTGTGGCACGGCGACTACAACTTGGGGGACGACAGCCTGCGCACTGCCCACCAGCAGAATTTCGAATGGCTGATGGAGTCGGCCGCCGTGGATCGCAACGAGGCCAGCGACCTGCAGGCGTTGTTCCTGGATCAGGCCACCCTGGCGACCATTCCGGACTCCATCGCCCATGCGGCGCTCTATCCCTACGTCAACGAAGAGTTGTTCTATCGTTATGCGCGACTCAACGATGCGCTGAACAAGACTGAGTTGAAGTCGCGGCTGGAACAGATCACGGTGCCCACCCTGGTCGTCGCCGGCGACTGCGATGAAACCACCCACCTGGGTGGTTCCAAGCACATTGCCGAGGCCATCAGCGATGCCCTGCTGCATGTGGAGCGCAATGGCAGCCACCTGGCGTTCTTCGAGTCGACCCAGGTTTCGAAGCAGACGGCTTTTCGTTTTCTGGAGTCGGCGCTTGAGTCGACGGTGAGATTGGGTTACCCGGCCTGAAGGTGTGAATATCCGTTTCTTCGGTAACGGCCACTTAGGGTTCCGCCCTGACGGCGGGTCGCCTTTGAAGAGCCGGAATGCCGGCCCAGGCGAAAGTAACCAAAACGCTTCTGCCCCACCACTCGGTGCCTCGCTAGGGCTCGGCATGCCCTCACTCCGGCATTGCTCCGTGGGAGCAAAGCTTGCTCGCGATAGCGGTGGCCCAGTCAATGAAGATGTTGAATGTGCCGGCCCCTTCGCGAGCAAGCTCGCTCCCACAGGGGGCTGGATGCACATGAATTTTGTGTCTGCTGAAACTCCAGTGTGGGAGCGAGCTTGCTCGCGATAGCGGTGGCCCAGTCAATGAAGATGTTGAATGTGTCGGCCCCTTCGCGAGCAAGCTCGCTCCCACAGGGGAACTGGGTGCACATAAGTTTTGTGGCTGCTGAAAATCCAGTGTGGGAGCGAGCTTGCTCGCGATAGCAGTGGCTCAGTTGATGAAGATGCTGGATGTGCCGGCCTCTTCGCGAGCAGGCCCGCTCCCACAATGGGTTAGCGGCGCCCCCAATCTCTCGGTCGCCACCATTCCCTGGGAACAGCGGCACATCAAGCCACCATATGCTTCTCACGATGAAACTCAAGATACAACACCGTACGGTGAGCCCTGGACGCATTGACCGCAAAGTGGTCCAGGGACCCATCGAAAATCACCAGATTGCCATTGGTGCTCTGGTTAAAGCTGCCATTGACATTGAGGTAGGCATAGTTCTGCGTGGTAGGAGCATCGATGGTCAGTTGCATGTGCAGCAAACCTTCTTCCCAAGTGCCGGTATGAGAATGAGTACCGAGAAACACGTTCGGCTCCATACGCAACAAGGCGCAAAGTTTGATACCTGGAATCTTGCTCAGCAGCTCGATAGTCCCGGGCATGGCGTCGCGGGCGTAGGGGATCGGGGTGTCGTAGGCCACCAGGCCGTATTGGGTCCACTCCGGCATGATATCCATGTCGTCTCCCCATCCCCAGAGCCAGCCATACTCTCCACCAGCCGCCATGTGGGCGTCGATCTCTTCGACAATCTCGGCGATCTGCTTGCCCACGCGGTTGATCGTCAGGGTGGGCGCGTTGAGGGCCAGAAACTCCTCACGGATCACTTCCCAGTTATCAGCCAGATTCTTCAGTTGCGGAAAACGGCTGGGATCATAAAACGCCGGACGCATAGGTACTCCTTTTATTGAGGTTGTCGATTCCGCTGGCGATGCCAGATGGTCCTGTCCGCCGGGTGCTTGAGGGCGTAGCAGGAAAGCCCGGCAAGGGTGACCCACCGGGCGTGGCCTGTCTGTCACGGGAATCAGGTACACCGAGCCCGACCGACATTAGAGGGGCTCGGCCTGGGGGGGTTCGGTCATTCGCGGGGCGGCCATCGGCGTCGGAGGCTCGTCCAGTCGACGCATCGGCCCATAGAGCAAGACGCTCAATGGCAGCAGCACGAATAACCCACCGGCCACCACAAACAGCAACCCCACACCACGCCCCGGCCCCACGCCCAGCCAACGTCCGATCGAATCGGCGTAAAGGCCGCCGGGTACCAAGGCGGGCTGGAACCAGTGGTCCACCAGGAAGCCGCCGACAATCACCGCCAGGCTGGTGCTGGCGATGGTCAACATGCTGATCAGCGCAAACACACTGGCACGGCTGCCGGCGGGGATCCTGCGCATCCACAACGCATTCACGCTGGCGTCGGCGATGCTCGCCATGGTGATCGCAACAAAGGCCAGCGCGCAGTAGGCGACGGCTTGCGAGACCAGCCCCAAGGCAACGACACAGGCCGCCAGCAACAGATCGGCCACCGCCACCAGCGCCATCAGCCGGCGTGGATTGCCCATCGAAATCAGCAGCCCCGCGCCAGCCAAACCACCCAGGGCCGCCCAGGTGTAGGCCATCCCCAAGACCTGACTGCCCAGGGTCGACAGCAGCAACGGCGTCATCATCAGGGTCGCCAGTGACAACAGCGCCGTGCGCATCATGGTGTAGACCAGCAGCCCGGCCATCAGCCGCTCGGCGACAAAGAACTTCAGCGCCGCGGCGACATTCCCCAGCGCGCCACCAAACACCGTGCCTTTGGGCGCACCGTCCTGGCGCCCTGGCGTCCCTCGTACATGCGAGAACGCCTTGATCACCAGCAAGGTGCCGGAGCAGAAGGTGATCAGGTCCACCGCCAGGATCGTCACCAGCCCGGCGCTGGCCATGATCGCCCCCGCCAACAACGGCGCCACCAGGGCCGAAGCGTTCTTGCTGATGCTGATCAACCCCGAGGCTCGGGTGAACTTGTCGGGCGCGACGATCGTACTGACCGCAGCCTGATAGGCCGGTTTGCGAAAGGCACTGACAATCGACGCCAGGCAATTGAAAATGTACAGGTGCAGCGGCTCCAGGCTTTCGAACCAGAGCAGCGCCATGACCCCCAGGAGCAACACCGCCAGGGTCACATCGCAACAGACAATGATCACCCGGTGGCTGATCCTGTCCGCCAGGCCGCCCGCTAAAGGCAAGAACAGCACCGCCGGCAGTGTTGCCGCCAGTACCACGTTGGCAAAGGCCACCGCCGAACCGGTCTGGTTGTACACCCAGACGCCCAGGGCGAATTCCATCAGCGCCGTGCCCACCACCGCCAGCGACTCGCCGCACCAAAGCAAATAGAATCCGCGCCCCAGGTCAAAACCCCGGCGGCCGCTCCCCACGCTCATGGGCGCACATCGCGAGGCGTGACAACACCAATCAACTTGTCCAGCAACCGATAGGCCAGGGAATAGAGCACCGCGCCAAACACCAACGGTGCAAAACGGGAAAACAGATAGGCCCGCAACACCCGCCTGGCGATGGGCGAGCTGATATTGCCACTGACATGCAGGGGCGTCGGGAACGTCGCCGCGACGGTGGCGCCGAACTCATCGTCCATCGATTGCACCGCGTGCCACCAGTAGACCGGGATGTACAACGCATCCCCCGGTTCCACCACCGTACGCAGCGCCCGCAGCCCGCGAGTGCCCGGAAAGCGCCCGGTGTCGATGTCGTACAGGTAGCCCGCCTCCTCGATCACCGGGCGCAAGGCCCGCCAACTGGCTTCGTCCGGCGGTAACAACAACACCTCCTTGGCACCGACGACCTGGGCCATGAAGGTTTCGTCGACGACATGGAAGTGCCAATCAGTATAGGAGTTGCGGTACAGGAAACTGCGATGGGGCGGATAGTGCCGGGACTTGCCCAACTGCGGCATGAACGGCAGCCCACCCACGTCCTCTTTCATCTGCTCGATGGCCGAGCCTTCCGAGAACCGGCAGCTGTCGGCCACCAGCGGCGTATCACCTACGCTCAAGTCGTCAAGAAACTGGTGAAACGGCACTTCCCGATAGACCGTGTTGGCATACTCGGTCAGCTCGGCCTTGACCTGGGGATTGGACCAGCCGATGACCTCGGAAACGATCTGCGAGCGCACCACCACCGCACTGTTGCGCGAGTGCGCCTTGAGGTAGTCCAGGCGTTGCCATTTGTGAAAAGCCGGCCAATGCCGCACCGCATTCTTGACCAGGCAGGGACGGTTGCGATTGACATAGCGGCGAGTGAACTCCTCTTTGGAAATCGCCAGCGCATCGATCACCTCGACCGCGCCTGCCTGTGGGTGATTGGGAAAGCGGGACAAGCTCCAGAACTTCGTCGCTGGGCGGTCCGGTTCGGCGGTTAATGGCATTTTCGACCCTCGCAAGCACACTCAGGGCCGTTGGTATAACAGACTCGCGCGACCGCGCCCAAGCGCCGCAAAGCCCCGTTCCGCGCTGTTGTCCCTGCTTCCCATGACAGACATCCCAAGGCGGATGCTCTAATTTTTTCTCACTTTGTGAAGGGATGTCAGGTGCAGCCGAACGGCAGGACAGGACCTTCGACGGCTCGCAACGCAGCCCTCGTCACCCCGTCGCCCCAACGCTTTGCGCCGCCCCCGATGTCCTTCTCCACGGCTATTGATTCCGCCGACTGGCAGTCGTCCAGGCCTTCATCACTGCCATTCGAACGGAGAAAAGCCTCAATTGATTCTGCAAGCAGGTGCTCCGAAATGGATTCGTCGACCGATATGTTGCCTACCCAAGACTCCGCGTCCCACGAGCTGGCCTCCGTCCAGCAGGGTATCTGGCTGGATCAGCTCGCACACCCGGACCTGCCCTACTACAACATCGGCATGTCCCTGGAGATCAAGGGCCAGATCAACATTGCATTGTTCGAGAAAGCCATCGAACTGGTCGCCAACCGGCACGACACCCTGCGCCTGAGCTTCAGCCATGAAGGCGGCACTGGTCGCCAGCGAGTCCTGCCCGAGGTCAAGGTGAACCTGGAGGTGGTGGAGTTCTCCGAGGCCGAGGCCGACGCCGGCCTGGCCACCGAGTACCTGCGTAACGCCTTTCGCCAACCCTTTGAGTCATTGACTGGCCGACTCTGGGACGCACGCATGGTCCGTTGCGGCCCGAACCGCCATTACTGGCTCGCCCGTTACCACCACCTGGTCACCGACGGCATTGGCGTGGCCCTGATCGGCCATGCCGTGGGTTCAGCCTACAACGGGTTGCTGGCCGGCAACGATGAAGTCGCCCCAGGGCATTCCTACCTGTCGTTTCTGGAAGATGACCGGGCTTACCTGGCCTCATCCCGCTATGAGCGCGACCGCCAGTTCTGGCAGGACACCTACGCACAGATGCCACCATCGCTGCTGCAGCGCCGGGCCGATTTCAAGACCGGCCAGGCCAACGAACTGGCGCCCAGTGCCCAGGTCCAGGCGATGCTGCCCCGGGCGCTGTACAACGCATTGACGCAATTTGCCAGCGAACGCAGCCTCTCGGTCGCCCATGTGCTGATCAGCGTGGTGGCCACCTATTTCTGCCGCACCGTGGGCGTCGATGAACTCGTCATCGGCATGCCCGTACACAACCGGACCACGGCCCGCGCGAAAGAAACCGCGGGCATGTTTTCCTCCGTCAGTCCGATTCGCCTTCCCGTCGACTTCGACGCCTCGCTGTTGGATCTGATGCATGCCGCCGGCGGGCAACTGCGCCGCTGCTACCGTCACCAGCGCTTCCCCATCGCCGAGCTCAATCGCACCCTGCGCCTGGCACAGACCGGGCGTCGACAGCTGTTTGATGTGTCACTGTCGTTCGAAAGCCTCAACGGCGACGATCAGTTCGGCGGCACTTCGTCCACGGTCATCACCATGGACAACGGCTATGAGCAGACGCCCATGGCGATCTTCGTGCGCGATTACCATCCGTTCGAAGACGTCCACCTGGATTTCAACTTCAACACCGCCTACTTCAGCCTGGAAGAGGCCCGGCACCTGCAACAACGCATCGTCTCGATGCTCGAGGCGGTGCTGGAGCAGCATGAAACGCCCGTGGGGCAATACCCGCTCATGGGCCAGGCCGAGCGACAACGCCAAGTCGAATTCAACGCCACAGCCCGCGACTATCCGCAGGAAGTGTTGATCCACCAATTGTTCGAACAGCAAGCCCAACAGCGTCCGCACGCCTGTGCCGTACGCGACGACGCCGGGCCGTTGCTCAGCTATGCGCAACTCAACCACCAGGCCAATCAGCTGGCCCATCGCCTGATCGAGCTGGGCGTAAAACCGGATGACCGAGTGGCCATAAGCCTGAGGCGTGGACCGGAAATGGTCGTCGCCCTGCTGGGGACGCTCAAGGCCGGGGCCGCCTACGTCCCCATCGACCCGGACCTGCCAAGCGCACGCCAAGCGTTCATGCTCGACGACAGCAGCCCTCGGGCGGTGCTGACCAGCCAGGCGCTGCAAAACCTGCTGCCACCGTCGAATGCCCCGCTGCTGGCCCTCGATGATCACGCCCAACTGGCCGCGCACCCTGAACACAACCCGGACCCGCAAACCCTCGGCCTGACACCCACTCACCTGGCCTATGTGCTCTACACCTCCGGCTCCACCGGCACCCCGAAGGGGGTGATGAACGAACACCTCGGCGTGGTCAACCGCTTGTTGTGGGCCCGCGACGAATACGGCGTCGATGCCAACGACCGAGTGCTGCAAAAGACCCCGTTCGGTTTCGACGTGTCAGTCTGGGAGTTTTTCCTGCCGCTGCTGGCCGGCGCCGAGCTGGTCATGGCGCGCCCGGGTGGCCATCAGGAACCGGACTACCTGGCCCGATTGATTCGCCAGGCCGGCATCACGATGTTGCACTTCGTGCCGTCGATGCTCGATCTGTTCCTCGAACATCATGACGGACAAACCTTCCCTGATCTGCAGCGTGTGTTGTGCAGTGGCGAAGCCTTGCCCCGCAGCCTGCAACGGCGTTTCGAACAGCAGTTGCCAGGGATTGAGCTGCACAACCTCTATGGTCCGACCGAAGCGGCCATCGACGTGACGGCCTGGCAATGCCGCGCCAGTGACCCTGGCGAAAGCGTGCCCATCGGCCGACCGATCGCCAATATCCAGATGCACGTGCTCGATGGCCGTGGCGCACCACAACCGCTGGGCGTCGCCGGGGAGATCCACATTGGTGGTATCGGCGTGGCCAGGGGTTACCTGAACCAACCGCAATTGAGCGCCGAGCGTTTCGTGGCCGATCCGTTCAGCACCGCGCCGAACGCGCGCCTGTACAAGACCGGCGACCTCGGCCGCTGGCTCGCCAACGGTGCCCTGGAGTATTTGGGCCGCAATGACTTCCAGGTGAAGATCCGTGGTTTGCGCATCGAGATCGGCGAAGTCGAAGCGGCCCTGGCGTTGTGCCCAGGTGTGCGTGAAGTGGTGGTCATTGCCCGGGAGGACCATCCGGGGCAGCCGGACAGCAAGCGCCTGGTCGCCTATGTCTGCGGCAAACCGATTCCGGCCGAACAACTGCGCAGCACTTTGCTCAAGCACCTGCCTGAGTACATGGTACCCAGTGCCTTCGTCCACCTCGATGCCCTGCCCCTGACCGCCAACGGCAAGCTTGATCGTCGCGCCCTGCCGGCCCCCGGCCTGGAGTCCCTGGCCAGCAAAACCTACGAGGCGCCCCAGGGCGACACTGAAATCGCCCTCGCTGAAATCTGGAAAGACCTGCTGCAACTGGCTCAGGTCGGCC
>NZ_CAXAPG010000047.1:0-24322 GCF_963970585.1 Pseudomonas sp. RL_105y_Pfl2_101 | reverse complement strand
CCCGAACTCAGCAGTGAAACGATGCATCGCCGATGGTAGTGTGGGGTTTCCCCATGTGAGAGTAGGTCATCGTCAAGATTAAATTCCGAAACCCCTATCTGCTGACGCAGGTAGGGGTTTTGTTTTTAGTAGAAGTCATCGATTTTACCGAAACGTTGCTGTTGAACGGGTCGGTCACAGAATTTCTTGACGACCATAGAGCATTGGAACCACCTGATCCCATCCCGAACTCAGCAGTGAAACGATGCATCGCCGATGGTAGTGTGGGGTTTCCCCATGTGAGAGTAGGTCATCGTCAAGATTGAATTCCCAGAACCCCTGTCTGCATCAGCAGCCAGGGGTTTTGTCGTTTTTGGCCGGTAATCGGATCAAGCCCCTGATGCCCCGGCAAACCCCCGATGCCGTTGCTATGCTGTGATAGTCGGCCTTTGGCGACCAAGGGCCCGCGACGTCACTGGTCATGGGGATTCCAATAATGAAAAGCCCTTATGCTCCCGGCTTCTGGTGCGCCATTGCGGCTTTGTTGCTGCTTTCGGCCACTTATTTTTATGGCGTCATGCTCACTCACCAGATCGACAAAGCGCTGTTGTTCCTCGATAGCGCGGCGGCGTTGATCGGCGTGATATCCATTGCAATCGTGGCCTGGGCATCGCTCCAGGGTCAGCGCATCAAGAAAAAACACCTTGAACAAGGCAAGACGCTGGTGCTGATTTGGGACACCAAGGTTGCGCTGCGACGTGTCGAAACGGTGTTTGACCGTTATTTCTGGGGCAGCTATTGGCAGCCTGGCCGCACGTTTCAGGAAGTCATGGGGGAGCTCACCGGTACCCCGCTGGAAAAGAGCCTGGAAGCCCTGAAAACCCAATGCGCAGCCTTGGACAAGCAAGTTACCCAGGACGGCTGGCATTGGCTCAACAACGCCCGAGAGTTGTGTGACGTAGCTAACGCCATGGCCCGTGAGCGCTATCAGCTGGACTTCTGCGATTCGCGCGCGGACTCATCGGGTGCGGCGGTGATCAATCGCGATTTCGAAGTGCTGGTGTACACCTGGACGGCCCGCCTCAAGACTTTCGACCATCAACTTGACGAGATCGAAGTCCAATATTCGTAGACCTCCTCGCAAGAAAACGTTTTTCCCCCTTTAAACATTGGGCCCGCACGGGTGCCTGATGGTAATCTCCCCACCTCTTTTACGGCGTCGAGCCACACCCTTTGCGGGTCAGGGAAGACGACGACTTTTTTCAACCATGGATATCAATCGGGTCACTCATGAATAAATCAGCAAGCATACTTCTAGGAATCGTTGTGGCTGTCGGTGCTGTCAGCGCGGGCGGCGCCTGGTACACCGGGACCAAACTCGAAGGTGTGTTGACGAATGCTGTTGCCGATAGCAACAAACAGATGCAAACAGCCTTGGCCGGGTCTAATAGCACTGCCACCCTGGAGCTGGTGTCCATGGATCGTGGAACGTTCAGCAGCACCGCACACTACCGCCTCAAGGGCGAGGGCGAGATATTCGGTGGCGAGCCGGTTGAGCTGCTCTTCGTCGATCAGATCGAACACGGCCCACTGCCATTTTCGCGTTTGATAACGCTCAAATGGCTGCCGGTCATGGCCACCAGTCACACCGCCCTTGAGCGCAATCCGCTGACTGACAAGTGGTTCGCCGCCACCAAGGACCAATCGCCGCTCAAAGGTGTGGTCAACCTGGGATACGACCAATCCATCAATGGCACCTACGAGCTGCTGCCCGTGGATACCAAGCTGGATGAGCAATCCCAGCTCACCTTCTCCGGTCTTAAAATCGACCTGTCCGCCAGCGCCCAGGCACAGAAGGTCAAGGCCGACGGCTATATGGACAGCTTCAAGCTGACCACCGTCGCCGAAGACCAGACTCCCGTGCAGGTTGAGCTCAATGGCCTGACATTGGCGAGTAACTTGAGCAAAAGCTCCTACGGTTACTACATGGGTGACAACACCCTGCTGCTGAGCAGCACCAAGGCCACCTTTGGTGAGCCGAAATCGGTGCTGGGCCTGAAGAATTTCGAGATGAAGAACAGCAGCACCGAGAGTGGTACCAGCGCTTCGGGGCGTGCCGATTACAAGATCGGTGAATTGTCGTTCAACGACAAGACCATTGGTTCGGCGCAGATGGCTGTCAGTCTGAAGAACCTGGACATCCCGGCCACCATGTCGCTGATGCAGATTTACCAGACCAAGCTGCAACCTTACGAAAAAGCTGCCGCCGAGGCCGTTGCAGCCGGTGAGCCGGCGCCAGAGCTGAGCCTGACCGAAGCCGAAGAGGCGCAGGTCAAGGCCGATCTGGAGAAACTCCTGGCCGGCGCCCCGCAGGTGGCTTTGGAAAATCTGTCCTTCAACACCGCCAACGGTGAAAGCCGTGCCAGCCTGATCGTTGATCTGGCCAAGCCGCAGTCCATGGACCTGCCACCGGAAGAGTTGGGCCGTCAGTTGCTCGCCCTGCTGGATTTCAACCTCAAGGTTTCCAAGCCGATGCTGGTGGACCTGATGACCGTGCAGGCACAGATGGAAGGCCAGACCGATGCCAAGCTGATCGCCGATCAGGCCACCGCCACCAGCGATATGTTCAGCGCCATGGCCGTCGGTACTCAACTGGCGACCCTCGACGGCAACGATGTCGTCACCAAATTGCACTACGCCAACAACCTGGTCGACTTCAACGGCCAGAAGATGACCGTTGAGCAATTCTCGGCATTTGTGATGAGCAAACTGGGCGGTGGCGTCGCCATCCAGTAAGGCGTTCAAGTCACATCCCAGAACCCGGCCCGTGCATGACGCATGGCCGGGTTTTTTTACGCCCATCGGACAGCTCTGCTGCGCCGAAATCTGTAGCGATTCTGAATAATTGTGGCGTTCCTGAAGATGACCCGCCTGAGAGTGCAAGACTAGGCCCATTAGAGCTTGGCTGGATTCCTTTGATCCGGCTTCCTGTTTGATGGGCAAGGGGGCACTGCGACCCGGCTGGCCATGTAAGGATGCTGACGAATGCCGCGTACTGTGGGTCCTTTTATTCAACGTGGTTTACGACCGTTGTTTCGCGTCGCGCTGTGCAGCCAATTGTGCTGGCCGCTGCTGGCGTTTGCCGATACCGCCTATGACCAGATGGTGTTCGACGCCCGTGCAGGCCATTACACGCCTGCGCTGACCGCGTTGCGCCAAGTGCCGGCTGGCCAGGCCAGCACTGCGCAGATCAGCGACCACCTGCAGATCGCCAGTTGGGCTGGCCTCGACGCCGAGGTGGTGACGGTCTATGAGACCCAGGGCCGCAATCGAGCGCTGCCTGTCCGGGCGCTGACCGCTACGGCTCGCGCCTATCGAAACCTCAAGCGATGGGATTCGGCGGCCGAGCTGTACCGCCAGGCTTTGGTGATCGATCCTCAGAACCCCGACCTGCAACTCGGCCTGGCCTTGACCCAGGCCGATGGCGGCCAGCCCGACGAAGCTGTCGCCCGCGCCAAAGCCATGGTCGCCGCCAAACCGACAGATCCGATGCGTCGACTGGCCCTGGGTTATGCCCTGACCCGCGCCAACAACCCCCACGAAGCGCTGTTCGAATATGACCAGGCCTTCACCCGCGCCGGCAACAGCCCAGAGATTGCCCGCGAATACATCTATGCCCTGCAACGCGCGCGACTGCCCGAGCCGGCGCTGCGCCTGGCGCGTCTGCAGCCGGGCCTGATCGACCGTGGCGTGCTGCGTCGCCTGGAGGGGGACGTAGCCGCCGAACGGGTGCGCCTGGCAGACATGGCTAGTCGCAGTGAACAGGAGCGCTTCGTCATTGCCGACCGCGCCTTGGCCGACTACGACAAGTTGCTCGCTACCTGGACCCCGGTGGCAGAGGCCCATGACGACGTACTCCGTTGGCGCATCGATCGCATGGGGGCTCTCAATGCCCGCGCCCGTCGGGCTGAAGTGATTGCCGAATACCAGAAGCTGATCGCCGAAGGCGTGAGCATTCCCACGTATGCCCTGCGTTGGGTGGCGTCTTCCTACCTGGAACAGCGTGAGCCGGAAATCGCCGTCGATCTGTACCGCCAAGTACTGGCGGCGCCGGATGCTGATCCTGCGGAGCGCTTTGAGGACGGCACCGCGCTCTACTACGCGTTGCTGGAAAGTGAAAAATCCGAAGAGGCCCGCGCATTGGCCGAAGACATGGCGAAAGCCCAGCGTCCGCGTATCGAGCTCAAGGGTCTGCCGATCGGCAACCCCAACGATGAGTGGATGGACGCCCAGCAACTCGCCGCCCAGGCCGGCACGTACGGCGCCGACCTGTCTTCTGCCGAGGCGCGCCTGGAAACGCTGGTCAACCAAGGCCCCGGCAACACCGGCATGCGCCTGGCCCAAGCCGATCTGTTCCAGGCCCGTGACTGGCCGCGCCGTGCGGAAAATCTGCTCAAGGAAGTCGAGACCACGATCCCGCGCAGCCGTGACCTGGAAATCGCCCAGGCCCGCGCAGCCATGGATTTGCAGGAATGGCGGCAGATGGATGCACTGACCGACGACGTGGTCGCCCGCTATCCGGAAAACGCCCATGCCAAACGCCTGCAACGCCAACGCGACGTGCACGACATGGCTGAACTGCGCATCGAGGCCTACACCGGCAAGAGCTATGGCGGTGGTAACGGTGGCGCCGGTGCCGTCACTGGCAGTCGGGACTTTGGAGTCGAGACGCTGCTCTACAGCCCGCCTATTGATGAAGACTGGCGGCTATTCGGCGGTGCCGGCTACGCCACCGGTGATTTCGAGGAAGGCACCGGCCACCACCGCTGGCAGCGTCTGGGTGTGGAGCGTCGCACCCGGGACATGACGTTGGAAGCCGAGGTATCCAATCATTCCTATGGCTCAGGTGACAAGCAGGGCGCGCGCCTGGCCGTGGCCCGGGACATCGACGACCACTGGCAGTACGGCGCTAGCCTGGATTATCTCTCGGCCAATACCCCGTTGCGGGCGCTCAACAGCGGCATTCGCGCTAACGGCGGTAGCGGCTTCGTACGCTGGCGCGCCAATGAAAGTCGCGAGTGGCGACTGGCTGTCAGCCCGTCCCATTTCAGCGATGGCAACAACCGCCTCGAAGCCCAGCTGACCGGTCGTGAAGGCATCTACAGCACACCGCGTGTGCAAGTGGAGCTGGGTCTGGAAGTGGGTGCCAGCCGTAACAGCGGCTCCAACGAAGTGCCTTATTTCAACCCGAAATCGGACTTCAGCGTCATGCCGACCGTGAGCGCCAACCACGTGTTGTACCGCCGCTACGAGACCGCGTGGAGCCAGCAGTTCCAGATCGGTGCTGGCACCTACAGCCAGCGCGACCACAACACCGCGGCCGTGGGATTGCTCAGCTACGGCCAGCGTTTCATCTGGAACGACGTGCTGGAGACAGGCGCCGCGCTGAGTTGGCTCAACCGCCCCTACGACGGCGATCGTGAAAGCGATCTGCGCCTGCTTGTCGACCTCACCTATCGCTTCTAGAAGAGTTTGAAAATGCCTGTCATTTCGCGATTCATCCTTCTGCTGGGGGCTTTGCTGATCAGCGCTTGTGCCCAGCAAGCCCCGGCGTTCACGCCGCCCTCGCAGCGCCCGCTGGCGGCCAATGACGCCCCGTGGCCCAAGAACCATGTGCTCGGCATCGCCTACCACGATGTCGACGACCGGGACCCGGACCAAGCGCTAGTGGCCGTGCGTACCGAACGCCTGATCGAACAGCTGGCGTGGCTGCGGGAAAACAACTACCAGCCGGTCACCGTGGATCAGATCATCACGGCCCGCAATGGCGGCCCGGAACTGCCGCCGCGTGCGGTGCTGCTGAGTTTCGACGACGGCTACTCAAGCTTCTATACCCGCGTCATGCCCATTCTGCGCGCCTATAATTGGCCGGCGATCCTCGCCCCGGTCGGCAGTTGGGTGGACACGCCGCTGAATCAAACGGTGGATTTCGCCGGGGTACCGCGCAAGCGTTCCGAGTTCCTGACCTGGGAGCAGATTCGCGAGGTTTCCAAATCGGGCCTGGTGGAAATCGCCGCCCACACCGATGCCAACCACAAAGGCATCCTCGCCAACCCGCAAGGCAACCAGCAACCCGCCGCGACCACCCGCCGCTATGACCCCGTCACCCGTAGCTATGAGACCGAAGCCGACTTCCAGACCCGCCTACGCAAGGACGTGGTGGCCATTTCCGAGAAAGTTCGCAAGGTCACCGGCTACAGCCCGCGCGTCTGGGTTTGGCCTTACGGTGAAGCCGACGGTACCGCGTTGCAGGTGATTGGCAGCGAGGGCTATCAAATGGCCCTGACCCTGGAGGACGGTCTCGACAGCCTGGGCAACCTGATGAGTGGTCCTCGCTTCCTGGTGGCGTCCGATCCGGATGGCGCCCACTTCGCCGAAAGCGTCGTGTCCGTGCAGACGGTTGGCCCGATGCGCGTGGTGCATGCCGATCTGGATTATGTCTACGATCCGGACCCGGTGCAGCAGGAAGCCAATGTCGGCCAGTTGGTCCAGCGCATTGCCGACCTGGGCGCCAATACAGTGTTCCTGCAAGCCTTCGCCGATCCGAAAGGCGACGGCCTCGTGCATTCGTTGTACTTCCCCAACCGTCACCTGCCGGTACGCGCCGACCTGTTCGATCGGGTGGCATGGCAGTTGCGCACCCGGGCCAACACCAAGGTCTATGCCTGGATGCCGGTGCTCAGTTTCGCCCTGGACGCGAAGCTTTCGCGGGTACAGCGTTGGGATCCGGAAACCGGTAAGACGGGTGTTGCCCCGGACCAGTACGTGCGCTTGTCGCCGTTCGACCCGAACGTGCGCAAGGTCATCGGCGAGATCTACGAAGACCTGGCGCGGATGAGCTCGTTGGAAGGCGTTTTGTACCATGACGACGCGGTGTTCTCCGACTTCGAGGATGCCAGCCCTGCGGCCCTGAAAGTCTATGCCGCCAACGGCCTGCCGACGTCCATCGCCACCCTGCGGGCCGATCCTGCGGCGATGCAACGCTGGACCCGCTTCAAGAGCCGCTATCTCATCGACTTCACCCATGAGCTGACCGCCAAGGTCCGGGCGATTCGTGGCCCGCAGGTTCGCACCGCGCGCAATATCTTTGCCGAACCGATGCTCAATCCTGACAGCGAAGCCTGGTTCGCCCAGAACCTCGACGACTTTCTCGGCGCCTATGATTGGACGGCGCCAATGGCCATGCCGCTGATGGAAAACCAGACCCTCCAGCAATCCGGCCCCTGGCTCGATCGCCTGGTGGACACGGTCAAGGCTCGCCCCGGCGCGCTCAAGCGCACGGTGTTCGAATTGCAGGCCCGGGACTGGCACAGCAAGCCGGTCAGCGACATCGACGGTGAACAATTGGCCGACTGGATGGGGCGCCTCAAGCGCAAAGGCGTGACCAGTTTCGGCTACTACCCGGACAACTTCATCGAAGACCAGCCTGCTGTGAAGGTCGTGCGGCCGGCGCTCTCCAACAAGTGGAATCCTTGACATGCTCGACAGACTGCTCGCTCTGCTGGTGCTGGCGATCGTCCTTGGGGTGCCCCTGGGCCTGATCTTCCTGGTCACCGGGCAATTCCTGATGGACTTCGTGTTCTTTTACCCGCTGTTCATGTCCGGGCTGTGGATCGCCGGCGGCTTGTACTTTTGGCTGCACTGGGAGCGCCACTGGCCGTGGAAGGACGACACCTTGCCACCGCCCCTGGCCGGCGAGCCATTGATCAGCATCCTGATCCCGTGCTTCAACGAAGGCGATAACGTCGCCGACACCATTCACGCGGCGCTGGGCCAGCATTACCCGAACATCGAAGTCATTGCCATCAACGACGGCTCCAAGGACAACACCGCCCAGATGCTCGATCAGCTGGCAGCGCAAGACCCGCGCCTGCGCGTCCTGCACCTGGCAGAAAACCAGGGCAAGGCCGTGGCCCTGCGCATGGGCGCCATCGCGGCGCGCAGCGAATACCTGGTGTGCATCGACGGTGACGCGCTGCTGGCGCCGAACACCTGTGCCTACCTGGTGGCGCCGATGCTGGACAACGCCCGCCTCGGTGCGGTGACCGGTAACCCGCGCATCCGCACCCGTTCGACCCTGGTGGGCCGGGTCCAGGTTGGCGAGTTCTCCTCGATCATTGGCTTGATCAAGCGCACCCAGCGGGTTTTCGGGCGGATTTTCACCGTGTCCGGCGTGATCGTCGCATTCCGGCGCACGGCCCTGCACCGGGTTGGCTATTGGAGCCCGGACATGATCACCGAAGACATCGACATCAGTTGGAAGCTACAACTGGATCACTGGAGCATCTTCTACGAGCCACGCGCCCTGTGCTGGATCCTCATGCCCGAAACCCTGCGCGGCCTGTGGCGGCAACGGCTGCGCTGGGCCCAGGGTGGCGCCGAGGTGTTGTTCAAAAACATCCGTGGCATCTGGCAATACCGCCACCGCTACCTGTGGCCGCTGTTGTTCGAATATTGCCTGTCCACCGGTTGGGCGTTCACGTTCCTGCTGTCGGTGATTTTCTGGGGCGCCGGCAAATTTGTCGAAATGCCCGCTGCCATTGCCGTGGATAACCTGATGCCGCCGGCCTTCACCGGGCTGTTGCTGGCGGTGGTGTGCATGCTGCAATTCGCGGTGAGCATCCTGATCGATCGGCGTTACGAAAAAGGCCTGTGGCACATCATGTTCTGGGTGATCTGGTACCCGTTGGTGTTCTGGTTGATCAGCTTGTTCACCACGCTGGTGAGTTTTCCAAAAGTGTTGTTTGGACAGCATCAGCAGCGTGCACGCTGGGTCAGCCCGGATCGCGGCATCAAACCGTTCGATGATGAAGAAGAGGAAGTGATCCGATGAAAATTATCAGGACCCGGCAACGGCCTTTTCTAGTGCTCATCGACGCGTTTTTCACCGTACTGGCGTGGGTGGGGCTGTTGTACTTGCTGGTCAATGGGCTGTGGCCGCTGTTTGCGAGTCAGGCCGGTCCGCGCCCGGGAGGGGCTCTGTTCGATACCCTGGGGACCTTGCAGATTTATGGTTGGATCGCGTTGGTCAACGCGATGCTGTTGATTACCTGGGCGCGTTACCAACAGCGCAAAAGCCGCAGCTTCGCCCAGCGCCGGTCGCCGGCCCCCGTCGTGAATGACCAGGGCTTGAGCGCCAGTTTCAAGTTGACCGACGAGCGCCTGGACACGCTGCGCCAGCCCGGCTCGAAGACTATTCACAACAACCAGGACGGCGACATCAGCCACGTTGTGCCGCACTTCCATTTGCTCAGCTGCGACATGCAGCCATCGCCCCTGGCGCCACAGGAGCGCCCCCGGGTGACTCACCTGCCGGCCGATCACTCCGTGCATTGACGCAAGCCGTGCCGACGCTTTCGCGAGCAAGCCCGCTCCCACAGGGGATTTGGGGCTAGGACGAAAAATCCCGGATCAGCCGCCAAGCCTCGTCCACCGGCAACGGTTGTTTCATGCGTTGGGCCAACGCCGCCATGGCCCGGCCTTCATCACAGGCCACTGCGGCGGCAACGAGGCCGTCCTTGCCCAGCAGGGCGATAAACGGCGGATGCTCGGGCGTGCCCTTGAATTCCACTTCGTCCCAGTGCTCGGCATGGCCAAGGTAGTCGTAGCGTTTGCCGAAGTGATAGGTCCAGAAAAACGGCACGTCCAGATAGTGTTCGTCGCCGCCGAGCATGTTCGCAGCGGCAATGCGGGCCTGTTGCTGAGCCAGGCGCCAATGCTCGATGCGCTGGGGCTGGCCGTTCAGGGGGAAGGTCGCGATATCACCGACGGCCCATAAGCCATCAGTCACTCGCATGCCCGCGTCAACGGACAGTGACTGGTCCTGTTCCCGTGGCAACCCGGCAAAGGGCTCGGTGGCCGGGCGCACGCCGACGCCGATGATCACCAGGTCCGCAGCAACGCGCTGGCCGTTATCCAGCACCACGGCTTCGACCTTGCCCGCCCCCTCGATCTGCGCCGCTTCGCTGTCGGTGCGGTACACCACACCATTGGCCCGGTGTCGGGCCAGGATGGCCTGGCCGACGCTCTCGCTCAATTGTGCGGCGAACGGCACCGGATGTCGGGCCAGGACCGTAACGTCCAGCTCGCGCTTGCGCAGGGACGAGGCGACCTCCATGGCGATGAAACTGTCGCCGATGATCACCGCCTGTTGCCCTGGCCGGACCGTGTCGAGAATCTGTCGGGCGTGGGCGATCGAACGCAGCACGAAGACTTGCGGCAAATCGATGCCGGGCAGTGCTGGCATCTTGGGTACCCCGCCGGTGGCAATGAGCGCGGCGTCGTAGTCCAGGCGCCGGCCATCGGCGAGTTGGATGCGACGAGCATTGGGGTCCAAATGGGTGATCTCGGCGTGGAGCCTTTCGATGTGTTGCTGGGTGAAATAAGTTTCATCGCGCAGCGGCGCCGTCTCGTTGACCGCCATATCGCCGGCCAACACATACTTGCTCAGCACCGTACGGTCGTAGCCGGCTTCAGCTTCGCGGTCGATCATCAGGATTCGCCCGCCAAAACCCTTCTCGCGCAACGCCGCCGCGCAAGCCGTGCCGGCAGCCCCGGCACCGATGATGACAAACGTGCGCGGGTCATCGGCCGGCGGGACTTTATCGGTTGGCAGCGGTTGATCGTCGACCCAGACGTCACCGTCCCGGACCTCGACGTGATAGCGCGCCAGGCTGTCGAGGGCCGGGTTCGCACAGGGCACCGTCTTCAGCCCGGAACGCGGCTTTGTGCCACGGGCAAATCAGCCTTGCGTGGCACACCGCGCCCTTGGCCAGTGGTGCGCCGGCATGCGGGCATTTGCCCTGGAAGGCGCGCACCTGATCGCCGGAGCGCAACAGCAGGATGGACGTGTCGTCGATTTTGACTTCGAGGCCGCGGTCTTCACGAACATCGGCGAAACGGGCGACTTGATGCAGAGACATGGTCATTCTCCGGCGGACGTTTCCCTTTGGAGTCGCAGGGCCGGAACGAGGTTCAGCATAATTGTCACTGCAACCTTGGCAAAGCTGCGGCTATAGTTTGCAAGCCGCCCATGGCCAGACACGCACGAGGTGCCCCGGTATGATCCGATTGAACTCCCTCTTCTCCCCTTGGTTGGCGGCCGTCGCCCTGGTGCTGTGCGCACAAGGGGCTGCCCAGGCCGAAGAGCGTTTTACCCTCAGCATTCCAGGCGTGTCGGACAACCGTCTCTTCACGGCAGCGGCAGCCAGTGACGCCAACACCTGTGGTGGCAAGAACATTTCTCCGGCCCTGAGCTGGAACGCCGGCCCGCCCGGCACCCTCAGCTACGCCATCGTCATGTTGGACCCGGACGGCCAAAAAGGCCAAGGTGTCGACCACTGGATCCACTACGGCATCAAGGCCACTACGCGGCAGGTTCCGACGGGCGCCGGTACCAAGTCCTCGTTGGAAGGCATGAGCGGTATCAACAGCAAGAACACCCACGGCTACATCGGCCCTTGCCCGCCTGTCGGCGACAGCGCTCACCACTACCTGATCCAGCTTTTCGCCCTGGACCTGCCGCCGGAAGCCCTGCCAGCCGACCTCACACGGGCCCAACTGATGGAGAAAATCAAAGGCCACGTCCTGCGCAACAGCAGCGTAGTGCGCCGCTACCACCGCTGACCCGAACAGCACAAAACCCCTGTGGCGAGGGAACTTGCTCCCGCTGGGCGTGAAGCAGCCCCCTACAATGGCGCTGGCGCCCCGCCACAACATTGGCATCACGCGCCAAAAGCGAGCACTATCGAGCCCCTGTTCACTCATGCCGGAGGATGGCGATGACGCAGAAACCCGACGGCATCGCCCGCCTCTTGAACTGCCCCACCAAGGGCGACGAGATGCGCCGTGCCATCGCCCAGAGTCGCAAAGATTTCCTGCCTGTCGACGAGGCTGAAGACGCCGAACACGCCGAGCCAGGGCTGCTGCCGGTTCAACCGGTGATTAATGATCGCGACGACTGAGCCGTCGTTCTCTCTCAAACGTATTGTTCAAATCTGCCTATGACTGCCACCCCTGTTCTACCCAGTGACCGATTCAGCCGATCCGATTACAAGACCCTGGGCCTGGCTGCCTTGGGAGGCGCACTGGAGATCTACGATTTCATCATCTTCGTCTTCTTCGCCCTGACCCTCAGCCAGTTGTTCTTCCCGCCGGAAATGCCCGATTGGCTGCGCTTGCTGCAAAGCTTCGGGATTTTCGCCACCGGCTACCTGGCCCGGCCCCTGGGCGGCATTCTCATGGCGCACTTTGCCGATCGCCTGGGGCGCAAACGCGTGTTCAGCCTGAGCATCCTGATGATGGCCTTGCCGTGCCTGCTCATCGGCGTGATGCCGACCTACGCGCAAATCGGTTACTTCGCACCGTTGCTGTTGCTGGCGCTGCGTATCCTGCAGGGTGCGGCTGTGGGCGGAGAGGTGCCCAGCGCCTGGGTGTTCGTGGCTGAACATGCGCCGCGGCATCATCGCGGCTATGCCCTGGGTTTCCTCCAGGCCGGCCTGACCTTCGGCTACTTGCTGGGTGCCTTGACCGCAACAGCGGTGGCACGGATCTATACGCCGGAAGAAATTCTCGATTACGCCTGGCGCCTGCCGTTCCTGTTGGGGGGCGTCTTCGGCGTGATCGGCGTCTGGCTGCGTCGTTGGCTGAGTGAAACGCCGATCTTCATGGCCCTGCAAGCCAATCGCGAAGGTGCTGCGGAACTGCCGTTGCGCACGGTCCTGCGCGACCACCGCCAGGCCTTGCTGCCCGCCGCCATCCTGACCTGCGTGCTGACCTCTGCCGTGGTGGTGTTCGTGGTCATCACCCCGACCGTGATGCAGAAAAGCTTCGGCATGACCCCCAGCCACACCTTCGGCCTGAGCAGCCTGGGCATCGTGTTCCTGAACATCGGCTGCGTCCTGGCCGGCCTCATCGTCGACCGCATCGGCGCCTGGCGCACGGTCATGCTCTATAGCCTGTTGTTGCCCGTGGGTATCGCCGTGCTCTACGCCAGCCTGATCAGCGGTGGCGCCTGGCTGGGGCTGGCCTACGCCGTGGCCGGGCTGGGTTGCGGCGTGGTCGGCGCGGTGCCTTCGGTGATGGTCAGCCTGTTCCCGCCGAAGATCCGCGTGTCCGGCATCTCGCTCACCTACAACATCGCCTATGCACTGTGGGCCAGCATGACCCCGTTGATGCTGATTGCACTGGTGCCGTGGAGCCCGTGGGTGTGCGTGGCGTATTGCGGGGTAATGGGGGCGGTGGGCGTGGCTGCGGCGGCGTATTTTCCGGGGCGGCATGGGAAGGCTGCGCAGGCGTCATTGGCCTGTGAGTCCTGATCCGGCTGTTCAAACACGCTCGCGCAAAAAATCCACAAGGGCCCGGGTTCGTGCCGAGCGGCGTCGGTCTTGACTGAGCACGGCGCTGATGGGCAGCGCCAGTGGCTGGTAATCGGCAAGCACGGTGCAGACGGTTCCCTGGCGAACATCGGCCGCGAACAACCACTGCGGCGACAGCGAAACGCCTAGCCCCGACAGCACCATTTCCCGAATCGCCTCGCGGCTGTTGCAGGTGACGTTGCCCTTGATCGTGACACTGTGCTGTCGGCCATCCTGGTCGAACCGCCAGAGGTCGTAATGCTCCAGCAGCGTGAACGCCAAACCGTTATGACGAGGCCGATCAGCTGGTACGAGGGGCGTGCCATGCTGTTGCAGATAGGCGGGGCAGGGGTATACCCGGCGCGGGCTATCGCCGAGGGAAATCGCTACCACCGGCACGAACACCAGAATCGAATCGAGCGAATCCTGAGCACTGAAAAGACAGTACCTGGCCACCCAATGGTGGCCAGGCGGTTGATCGCAGATAAATCAATCCGAACCATATTTTGGCGAACGCGGCCCGTACAGGATCCCAGTGCGCTGACCCGCCGACAGCAGACGCGCACTGGTAATACCGGCAATCGGGTGGCCAGCGTCAGTGGAACTGTTGATGATTTGCTTGACCGCCGCAGTGATCAGCATACCAACCAGCCCGCCACCGCTGTTGTTTCCGCCCTCTTCACTGGAGGCGCGAGCCGAGCCGGTCCACAGGGTGATGCCTGTGCGCAGGTCCACCAGCTTGGCCGAAGCGGTGACCGCCGTTTCACTGGAGATCAGCATGTAGCGGGTGCCGTACTCCGTGATAGTGATGTACAGCGCCGCGTCGGCGCCGAAAATCTCATGCAGTTTGGCCGGAGCCACGCCTTGGATGTCATTTGCCGTCGTCAGGCCATTCTGGCGGAAGGTTTCGTCCACCAGTGCAATCGGTAACACGTAGTAACCGGCTTCGGCCAACGGGTAAGTGACTTGAGACACGAGGCTGTAGGACGCTTGCACCTCAGGTGATTCATTGATCGGCGGCAACACCAGGATCGACTTGGGTCGAGCCTGCTTGAAGGCCGAATAGTCAATGGTCTTGGGGGCGGCACAGCCGCCCAGCAACGCCAGGGCCAGCAGGGCGCCCGTCAGTTTCAAAAGGCTCATTTGACGTCTCCGGTCTTGGCGTTCTTGAGCAGCATGTCCATGTATACGGCAGACTCAGGGAACAGCGCCTTCTCGGTGCGTAACTCTTGCACCATCTGGTCATCCTTGCCCATGCTCAGGTACAGCATGCCCAAGTGGGCGTGGTAACCCGGCGGCGCTTTTCGGCCACTGGCGTTGATCTTTTGCAGGTCCCGCTCCAATGCTTCGACCTGGGCTTCCTTGGGCTCACCCTTGAAATATTCGTAGACTTGCGGCTGATAGCTTTCCCATTGATACAAACCCTGAGGCGCCGTCTGGCACCCGGCGACCGTCGCGACTGTCAGCATCAGCGCCAACTTCACTACCTTATTCATCCGTGTACAACTCCTTGAGTACGGGTTATTCAGTTGCGCGGGTTCCAGGCGCCGGCATTGATGCCATCCACCAGGCGGTTGATCGCTTCGCGCATGGCCAGGTCCAGGACTTTGCCATTGAGGGTGGAGTCGTAGCTGGCGGTGCCGCCGAAACCAATGACTTCACGGTTGGACAGGGCATATTCACCGGCGCCCTGAGTGGAATACACCACTTCGGAAGTGCTGATGTTGACCACGTTCAGGTTGACCTTGGCGTAGGCCACCTGGGTCTTGCCGCGACCGAGAATGCCGAACAACTGGCGGTCGCCGGTCTCTTTGCGACCGAACTCGGTCACATCGCCGGTCACTACGTAGTCAGCGCCCTTGAGCTTCTGAGCTGTACCCTTGATCGCGGCTTCCTGGGATATCTCACTCATGTTGTCGCGGTCCAACACGCTGAAGCGGTTGGTCTGCTGCAGGTGGGTGATCAAGATAGTCTTGGCCTGACCGCCAAGACGATCAACGCCGTCGGAAAAGATCCCGCGCATGTAACTGGAGCGGTTATCGAACTTGCCCACGGCGATCGGTACGCGCTGGCCGGCATAGGCAATACTGGCGCTGGCGACTTTTTCCACCGGCAGTGCCCGGGAGCTCTCCGAGGCACAACCGGCCATGGTTAGCAGCGCTGCGGCGATCAGGCCCGACAGCAGGATGGGAGACGGTAGTTTCACGTGATGCTCCTGAAGTGAAGAGTCAACAAATTGCAGCAGGTATGCGGGAAAGAATGCTGAGGTCGTCCTTGAAGACGTGATAGCACAATGGCGGCGGGATCTTACGAGGTTCGTATCGCTTCTCAAACTGTTTTCGCTTCAGTGAGGTTTGCCGCAACTGACTTGTCCCGGCAACACCCGTTCTTGAAAGCCCGGGTTTTAGCGATGCCACCCTCAAGGCTATAGAGTTCCGCTTCCTGGATATCGCTGGGGGACCGAGCGCATGCCGTAAGGCCAAACAACTTGAGCGCTCATTCAAACTCCGTAAAATGCAGCCGCCATTATGCCGCTACCTCTCAAGGACGAATTCAAACATGCGAGTTTTTACCCTCTTGCTGGCCCTCTGCCTTATGGCAGGTTGCGCTTCGAGGCCCGATTACTACATCTCCCCTGCGCCGGTGGCGATCCCCGAGACCGCTACCTATTGGATCGACACGTTCAACGTTGAAGTCGTCGGTAAAAACGAACGTTTTCTGCCCGACGAAAAAGTCCGTGACCAGCTCCACACCGACCTGATCGTCCGCCTGCTCGACGGCAATCGCTACGCCTCCAGCAAGGAAACCGCTGACTATCTGCTGGACGTCGACGCCGTCTATGCGCGCCGTATTCAAGACACCCAAGGTGGTTTCATGAACAAGATCGTCGCCGACGGTACGTATCTGGCCAGTGTCGATTTCAAGTATCAGGTCAAGGTGAAGAAGGTCGGTGTCGAAGTGCTGCATTTTGCCCAGGCCCGCCAGGGACTGATGCCGGGTGGGACGATCGGGCAACTTGAGGTCTTGAAAGGCATGACAGGAGCTCTGACGAACAGAGGCAATTCCGATGTCGAGGACTATTACACCGGTCATTTGAGCGGATTCATCGCCGATGATTTGCGGGGCATTCCGTCCCGCTAGCAATACCTGCTACAAGGTGTTGGCGATTGCTCCAATCGCCGTCGCGCCCTGGGCACTTTTGGCTGGCCAGGGCTGTCTTTTCAGCGCATTAAAAAAATTTCCTGATCGTTAACCCGAACCCCGTGCGCCCTGCGTCTGACCCTGTGTACGAATCATTCATTCACGAGGTTCAGCCCATGTTCCGTCCACATCCCTTTATGCGTCCTGCTGCCCAGGGCTTCGCCGTGACTTTGCTGGTGGCGTTGGCCGGTTGTGGGTTGTCTTCCCGGGAGGCCGCCAAGCCGTCCGAACCGCTGCCTGTGGCGCCCAGCGTTGTGCCGCAAGGCGAGATCGCCGAAGTACGACAGTCGACGGTCAGGCGCATGCTCATGAAGCCGGCATCGATGCCCGCCCCAAGTGTGGCGAACGATGCAGTTGCCGGGGGGTACCGCGCCGAGCCGCGCGAACAGTACGAAAAGCTGCCGGACAACCCGATTCACAGCGTGGCCGAAACGCCGGTCTCGACCTTCAGCGTGGATGTCGACACCGGCAGCTACGCCAATGTGCGACGGTGGCTCAATCAAGGCAGCCTGCCGCCCGAAGGTGCCGTGCGACTGGAGGAAATGGTCAACTACTTTCCGTATAGCTACGCTCTGCCCACCGACGGTTCGCCCTTTGGCGTGACCACCGAGGTGGCCCCATCGCCGTGGAACCCCCACACTCGCTTGCTGCGCATTGGCATCAAGGCCAGCGATCGCGCCGTGGCGGATCTGGCGCCGGCCAACCTGGTCTTCCTGGTGGACGTTTCCGGTTCCATGGACCGTCGCGAAGGGCTGCCGCTGGTCAAGAGCACGCTGAAACTGCTGGTAGATCAACTGCGCGACCAGGACCGGGTGTCCCTGGTGGTCTATGCCGGTGAGTCCCGGATGGTGCTCAAGCCTACTTCGGGGCGCGACAAGGTGAAGATCCGCAACGCCATCGATCAGTTGAACGCCGGTGGTTCCACGGCGGGAGCCTCGGGTATTGAACTGGCCTACCAGATGGCGCGGGAAAGCTTTATCGACAAGGGCATCAACCGCATTCTGCTGGCCACCGATGGCGACTTCAACGTCGGCATCAGTGACTTCGACAGCCTCAAGCAGATGGCCGTGGACCAGCGTAAAAGCGGCGTCTCCCTGACAACACTGGGTTTCGGTGTGGATAACTACAATGAACACCTGATGGAACAATTGGCTGACGCCGGTGACGGTAACTATGCCTACATCGACAACCTGCTCGAAGCGCGCAAGGTCTTGGTCGACCAGCTCAGTTCCACCTTGGCGGTGGTGGCGCGGGATGTGAAGTTGCAGGTGGAGTTCAATCCCGCCCAAGTCAGCGAATATCGTCTGCTGGGTTATGAGAACCGGGCGCTCAAGCGTGAGGATTTCAACAACGACAAGGTCGATGCGGGTGAGATCGGCGCCGGGCATACGGTGACGGCGTTGTATGAAATTGTCCCGAAAGGCGAGCCGGGCTGGTTGGAGCCGCTGCGCTATGCCAGCACACCCCAGCCGGCGAGTAAGTCAGGAGAATTGGCGATGCTGCGCGTACGCTACAAACCCGCTGAGGGCGGTAGCAGTCGATTGATTGAACATCCGATTGCGGGCGCGCAGGACGAACACAAGGCCAGCGATGACCTGCGTTTCTCGGCCGCCGTGGCCGCCTTCGCCCAGCAGCTCAAGGGGGATGGTCGTTACACTGGGAACATGAGCTTGAAGGACACTGCGCAATTGGCTCGCTCGGCCCGAGGTGACGATCCGTTTGGGCTGCGTGCCGAGTTTGTGCAGTTGGTGGAGCTGGCCAAAAGCCTTGAACCTGCGGCCAAGCGCTGATCCTGGCCACAACGGGGATCAAAATGTGGGAGCGGGCAAGCCCGGCTCCCACAGAGTCCTCTGCAATCGGCAAGACCGTGTTCTACATCGAAAGGAGTTCGTCACCCATATGCCCGCTGTGCTTGATTCTCCCAGCGACGAATCGCTGCTGGCCCGCTACCGCAACGGCGACGGGGCTGCTTTCGAGGCCCTGTACGCCCGCCATCGGCAAGGGCTTTACCGGTTCCTCGTGTCCTTGAGCAACAAGGCCGAACTGGCTGAGGAAGTCTTCCAGGAGACCTGGCTCAGCCTGATTCGCAGTGCCACCGAGCCACAAGGCCGAGCGAGTTTTCGTACCTGGCTGTTCCAGATTGCCCGCAACCGTTTGATCGACCACTGGCGCAAGCACGGCGTCCACAACCCGTTGCACGATAGCTACGACGAGCAGCTTCACGTCCAACCCGACGACACCAGCAGCCCTGAGCAACAGTTGAGCCTGAGTCGCGACCAGGCGCGTCTCGACGCTGCATTGCAGGTCTTGCCCGAAGATCAGCGGGAAGTCTTCCTGCTGCGCCTGCACGGTAACCTGGAGCTGCCACAGATTGCCGCCCTGACCGGCGCCCCACTGGAAACGGTCAAGAGCCGCTTGCGTTACGCCCAGCAGAAATTACATCGACTGCTGGCCGAGGAGGTACCTGCATGATCGACCCCAAACACATCCCGGCCCCTGACGATGAAATGCTGATTGAGCATTTCCGCCAACACGCCAGCGCCGAGCCGCCGGCCTCCCTGGACGCCTTCGTCCTGGCCGCCGCCCGCCGCGAAGCCCCGACGCCCACGCCAAGCCTGTGGCAGCGCTGGCTACAAGCCTGCCAACGGCCGCGCTGGCAAATGGCATTCGCCACGGTCGCCGGCGTGGCGCTGATGATTGGCCTGGTGCTGCGTTCGCCCGTGCCCCACGACGAGCTGGCCGCACCCGCCTCGATGGAGTTTTCCGCCGATCGGCAGGAGCCCGCCGTTGCCGCCGCACCACCGCCGGCCATGCCCGCCCCTGCACCGATCACCCGCATGGCGCCCCAGGGCGAACGGGCCCGAGCCCCGGCAAGCCCGATGCAGTCCTTGGCGGACAAGCCTGCGGCGAAAATGAGCAAATCGGCGCCGGCTGCACTGCCATCGCTGGAGCAGGGCCTGATGGAAATCCTGCGTTTGCGCGAGGCGGGTGAGAGCGAGGCCGCGGATGAGAAACTGCTGGCGCTGCACAAGCGTTTCCCCCAGGAAGACTTGCCGGCGCGGTTGGAGGCGTTGCGAAAGCGTTGAGTGAAACCAACGCATACAAAACTCTCGGTCATAAAGGCCGGGTATTCGAACGTCACTGATTCCAAAAGTTGAAGGGGCACTTGCCAGGCGGACGACACTCGGGAGTCGCGTTACAAATGCAGGCATAGCAGGATCACATGAGCGGAACTATACTCGCCAGCATGAAAAAGCTGATGCTCGAACTCGACGGAACCGACCCTGGCAAGCTCTCTATGGCTCGCTTGACGGATTATCTGTGCGAGCTCGCAGAGCTTTTCGGCTCGCAAGATAATGTTCATTTCGACTCTGTCACCGAAGGTTGCGTTTGCCTGAATACTTGGGTGGAAGACGACAAGTATCCCCACGTCCTGAACAGGGTGCGTGAGGCCGCTCAGGGAGTTGGGCCCAAGCGTGCAAGAAAGGCGTACCTGCAACTCTCTGCATTGATGGAGCAAGATCGAGTGGATGGTGTCTTGCAAGCCGCAGATGCGAACATCCTTCAATTCCCCAAAGCAAAGACCGCTCCCCCTCCCATGGTCGTCATCAAGCAGGGTAGCGTTCAAGGGCGCCTGTATGTCGTTGGTGGAAAAGACGAGACGGTTCCTGTTCGGCTTGAGGGCGCTGGTGGCGAAACTCTTCTTTGTGAAGCCGATACGGTATTGGCTGAACAACTGGGCAAGCTCTTGTTCAAGTATGTTCGCGTTCATGGAAAGGGTGAGTGGGAAAGTCGACCGCATGGCGGCTGGCGGCTGCGAAAAATGTTCATTCAGTCCTACGAGAGGCTTGAAAAAACTTCTTTGCGCAGTGCGGTTACCCAGCTCAAGGAACTGGGTGGTATCACCTGGAGCGAGATGGATGATCCCCATGGAACGATTCAGAACCTAAGGGGATGAGGTGCGCATAGTTCTCGATACCAACGTTCTCGTCCAAGCCTTGGGAAATGCCAAGGACGGTATCGTCTTGGTTGATCGACCACTGAGTGTCTGCCCGAGTCGGTTGGCGATGGAAACCTGGCCTCTTTAGTTATTTGCAACACGGCCCCTGTCGGTTGATGCGCTGCGGCGCTGATACCGCTCAGGGGTTTTTTAATGCCTGAATTGCTTACTTGCAGGCTCCCAAGGTTAGACGCCCACAAAAAAGCCCCAGGTCTTGCGACCTGGGGCTTTTGATTCTGAAGATGGTGCACCAGGCGGGATTCGAACCCACGACCCCTGCCTTCGGAGTCCTAAAAGTCGACGTTTAGAATCAATACGTTAGCGGGGATTAGCTGGAAAATCAAAGGATTGTGATAGCTGGGATTAGCGAGCTTTCGCCCCGGTTAGCGGGGTGAGTGTGGCAAATTTGTGGCATTTGCTCACTATCTGCGGTGGAGAAATCCATCACGCCGCTAGACTTTGCCGCTTTCGCCCCAAAGACGTCGATCGGGTTAGCCACGAAATCGAAGACGACTCAATGCTGGGTGAGCGAGCCTCGTGAAATCGGGCCCGCCCTACGTCGGCTTGACCGAAACTACTTCGACAAACCTGAATTTCTTCCTGGCCGCCCTAGTTGCTTCTTGCTCTGCTAGGAATGTACTCAGCGTATCGGCTTCATGGACCATCTCGTGCGTCTTACCCTCAAATTCGTTGCCCACACGCAGCGTGACTCTCAGCCTCGGCGTAAACGCTTTCGCGACCTTCTTTTTCTCCGCTGCCTTTGCCGGCTCAATGATCACGATATCCGAGAGCGTATCTTGCACAGGTGACGCACTAACCTTTGCAAGGTGCTCGGCACCGCCGAACAGCGCCCGGCGCATCTCTTCTTCCGTCAATTCTGCGCTCATGCCATTTCTCAGAGGGGTTTTATGCATAACCAGTCCGATTCTATCAGTGGCCGGTCTCTATAGTAGCGAGTCTCTGGGTCAGACCTCTGCATTAGCTCTGGCCCCATGGCGACCACTAACGGAGTTTTGGTTTGTTTGTGTGTATGCGTCCGGGCATCACGCCTTGCGTGATTAGACCGGCTGCCACTTATGCGGCAGCAACTGATCGATTTCACTCGCCCGCTGCGTCGGCAGGCGCGTAAGAACATCCTTCAGATACGCGTACGGATCATGGCCATTGAGCCGAGCAGACTGGATCAAACTCATGATCGCCGCCGCCCGTTTGCCGCTGCGCAGTGACCCTGCGAAGAGCCAGTTTTTGCGCCCCAGTGCCCACGGCCGGATCTGGTTCTCGCACCAGTTATTATCAATGGGGACGTCCCCGTCATCGAGGTAGCGCGACAGCGCTGCCCAGCGTTTCAGGCTGTAATCCAGTGCTCTGCTGATAGCCGAACCTTCGGGCACGAGATCGCGCTGGGCGATCATCCAGGCATGTAGCATATCCATCACCGGCACGGCCTTTTCTTGCCGTATTCGGCGCCGTAAATCCGGTTCCAGGTCGCGGACTTCACTCTCGATTTCGTACAGCAATTGTATGTAGCGCAGGGCTTGCTCGGCGAGCGTGCTCTTGTTGGTCGCGTGCAGTTCGAAGAACTTGCGCCGTGCATGGGCCATGCAACCGATCTCGGTCACGCCGAGTTCGAAACTGGCCTTGTAGCCACCAAAATCATCACACACCAGTTTGCCCTTCCAGTCTTGCAGGAAGTTGCGAGCGTGCTCTCCGGCGCGGCTGGGGCTGAAGTCGTAAACCACCGCTGCCAAGTTCGAGAACTGGCTGGTGGCGTAGGCCCAAACATAGGAACGGTGGGTTTTCTTTGTTCCCGGCATGAGCATCTGCACAGGTGTTTCATCGGCGTGAATAACCTTCTGCCCGAGTACCACTTCGCGCAGCGCATCGACCAGCGGCTGCAACTGAACCCCAGTCACGCCAACCCATTGAGCCAAGGTTGAACGTGGAATCGCCAGGCCCGCTCGACCGAAGATCGATTCCTGACGGTAAAGCGGCAAATGGTCAGCAAACTTGGCAATCATGACGTGGGCCAGCAGCCCAGCGGTCGGGATGCCCTTGTCGATGACCTGAGCCGGAACCGGTGCCTGAATGAGGGTTTCGCAGTCATCGCAGACCCATTTGCCACGCACATGGCGTTCAACGGTAAACACGCCGGGCGTGTAGTCCAGCTTCTCGCTGACGTCCTCGCCGATGCGCTTGAGGGCGCAGCCGCATGGGCAGTGGGTGTTGTCCGGTTCGTGATGGATCAGTGTGCGTGGAAACTCAGCCGGTAATGTAGTGCGCTTGGGCTTCTGCTTTTTCTCGGTCGCCGCTGGTACTGTTTGCAAGGCTTGAAGCTCGGCCTCAATCGCGGCGATATCGGTGTCGATCAAGTCATCGAGCAAACTGGCCTGCTCAGGATTCATCTGCTCGCTACGCTTGGCAAACTTCAAACGTTTAAGTTGGGCAATCTCGTGGGTCAGTTTCTCGATCACCGTTTGATCGCGGTTGATCTTCTTGCCCATCGTCTCAACGGTTTTACCCATCGTTTCGACCGTCTTGCCCAGCGTGTCGACCTGGTGGTCAAGCGTCTCGACACGCTGCATCAACTGCGCCGCCAAGGCGCGCAGTTGTTCAGGGGTCAGGTGATCGAGATTAGGTAGCGAAGTCATGGGGCCGATTTTGCCAGAGCAGGCAATTCGCGGCGATAGACCTATAGGCTAATGGCAGCCGTTAAAGCAGTGTGATCGAGCCTCCAGAACCTGCGCGTTGCCATGGCAGACCCAGCACCAATGCCTGAAGTTGCTCGGTATCCAACTCCACTTCAGAGCCTTGGCGAATGCCTGGCCAATGGAACTTGCCTTGGTTCAAACGCCGAGCCGCCAGCCAGATCCCGAAACCGTCATGCACCAGCACTTTCATGCGCGTGGCGCGGCGGTTGGCGAACAGATAAGCACAGTGCGGCTGCGCCGCACCGAACACCGCGATCACTCTGGCCAATGCCGTCTCGGTACCGGCGCGCATGTCCATCGGCTCGGTGGCGAGCCAGATGGAGTCAATGCGGATCACAGAGCAAGCCCTCGGACAAAGCGGGCGCATCCGTCAGGGTCTGAAGTTGGCCACTTCACGGTGATCGACTGCTCTCCCAGTGGCAGCTCAATGATCGCCGACGCTCCAATCTTTTGTTTTGGTTCGACCGGCGTGACTTTCATAGGAATAAAAGCTGGCAGCGCGACGGCTTGCTGGTCACGATAAAGCGGTATCCACCGGCGAACGACATTAGGGTTGATCCCGTGCCTGATCGCGATAGCCGCCACGGAAACACCGGGCTGCTCGCACTCTTGGACGACTTGGGTCTTGAAGGATTTCGGGTAGGACTTACGTTGTCGCATAGCGATCCTGACGTTAAGGGTAATTGCGTCCGCTTAAAATGATCTGACCCCGAAATGTTGGACATCAACATCCAGGGGTGTCATGAAAAAGTACACAGAGCAGGCGAAATTGTCGGTTGTTGAAGATTACTGTTCGGGGAGCGCAGGTCACAGAGAGGTCGCGCATCGTCACGGGGTCAATGCCTCTTCGCTTCGAAAGTGGATTGCGGCATATCAGGCGCTTGGTGCCGCAGGCCTCAAAAGTAAGAGAAAGAAGAACTACAGCCCTGAGTTCAAGCTGAATGTATTGCAGCGTATGCGAGAGGAAGAGCTGTCCTATCGCCAAGTCGCTGCCCTGTTTGATATCCGGAAATCCGACA
>NZ_CAXAPG010000046.1:0-25024 GCF_963970585.1 Pseudomonas sp. RL_105y_Pfl2_101 | reverse complement strand
CGCAGGTCCAGCTCGGCGTAGCTCAGGCGCTGGCCTTCGAACACCAGTGCCGGGGCGTTGGGGCTCAGGGCGGCTTGTTGGCTCAGGGCGGTGTGTAGGTTGGTTGGGCCGCTGTAGTGGCGGTCGGCGGCGTTCCACTCGATCAACTGGCGATGACGCTCTGCCGCCGGCAGCGGTGTCCAATCCCTGAGGCGGGTCCGTGGCGCTTCGAGCATCGTCTCCAGCAGTTGTTGCCATTGTTCCAGCCAACGCCGGGCCGTGGTTTGGCTGAACAGCGCGGCGCGGTATTCCAGCAACACCGACAGCACCTCGCCGTCGTGTACTTCCCAGTTCAGGTCGTACTTGGTGGCCTGGGCGGTCACCGCCCGTTCGCGCACCTGCAACTGCGGCCAGTGAGCCGAGGACGAGTCAGCGTTCTGCATGGCGAACAGCACTTGGAACAGCGGCGTCTGGCCGAGGCTGCGCGAAGGTTTCAAATGCTCGACGACCTGGTCGAACGGCACGTCCTGATGCTGCTGGGCATCCAGCACCCGGTTGCGCACCTGGCTGAGCAAACCTTCGAAATCCAGTGTCGGATCCAGGTCGGTGCGCATGACCACGGTGTTGACGAAGCAGCCGATCAGCGGTTGCAGCTCGGCGAATGGACGCTGGGCCACCGGGCTACCGACTCGCACGTCACGCTGGTTGGCGTAGCGGCCCAAGAGCAACTGCGCGGCGCCGAGCATGAGCATGTACAGCGTGGCACCGCGTTGCTGGGCGAACTGCCGCAGGCGTTCCACCAGGGCGGGCGGCAATTGCAGTTGGACCGCGCCGGCCGCGGGGGCGAGCTGGTTTGGACGGCCCTGCTCGGTCGGCAGGTCCAGCAGGTAGTCGCCGTCCTCCAGTTGGTTGCGCCAGTATTCCAGTTGGCTGCTGAACGCGGTCTGTTGACCGGGTTCGCGTTGCCAGAGAGCGTAATCGGGGTATTGCAGCGTCAACGCCGGCAGTGCCGCCGGGGCACCCTGGCATTGGGCGGTGTAGAACTGTCGCAGTTCATCCAGCAGGTTCTGGCTGGAGGCGTCGTCTGTGGCGCAGTGGTGCACGCTGAGCAACAGCAGTGACTGGGCGCCGCCGCTGCGTTGCAGCAGCGTGGCGCGGACGGGCACTTCGGCGGCGAGGTCGAACCGGCGGCCGGTCTCTGCGTGCATCGCCGCATCGGTCAGTTGCTGCCATTGCGCGTCGCTGGTCGCTTGCAGTGCCGTCACCTGCACGCTGATATCGACCTGCGGTTCGATCACCAGCGCCAACTCGCCGTCGCTATCGCGCACGATGCGGCTGCGCAGGATCTCGTGGCGTTGGACCACGCTGTTCAGGGCCGTGTGCAGGGCCTGGACGTTGAGTGCGCCGGCCAGTTGCACGGCGCTGACCACGTTGTACTCGCCACCGCCGGTGCTCAGTTGTTCAAGGAACCACAAGCGTTGCTGTTCGAACGACAGCGGCAGGCGCGCCGGACGCGTTGCCGGGACAAAGGTCGCCGCCGGGGCTTGCAGGGGATCGCCCAGCAGCGCGGCCAAGGCGTCGAGGGTCGGGTGTTCGAACACCGCCCGCAACGCAGGTACGGTAGCGAACTGTTGGCGCAGGCGGGCAAACAATGTCGCCGCCAGCAGGGAGTGGCCACCGAGGTAGAAGAAATGGCTGTCACGACCGATCTGCGACGACGGCACGTTCAGCAACTCGGCCCACAGGGCGGCCAGTTGCTGTTCGGCGGCGCTGCGCGGCGGGTCGAGGGCGTCTGGCGCGGCTTGGATGTCCGGGGCCGGCAAGGCCTTACGGTTGAGTTTGCCGTTGTCGGTCAGCGGCAGCTCGTCGAGCAGCACGAATGCCGAGGGCACCATGTAGTCGGGCAGGGCGGCGCCAATGGCGTTGCGCCACGCGTGGATGTCGGCCTGCTGGTCGCACGTCACGTAGGCGACCAGGCGCTTGTCGCCGGGCACGTCTTCACGGGCCAGCACCACGGCCTGGCGCACGCCCGGTTGGGCGCCGATCAAGGTTTCTATTTCCCCCAACTCGACACGGAAACCACGGATCTTCACTTGATGGTCCATGCGTCCCAGGTATTCGAGCTGGCCGTCGGATAACCAGCGCACCAGGTCGCCGGACTTGTACATCCGTGCCCCGGCCACGGGGGAGAACGGGTCCTCGATGAACACCTTCGCGGTCAGCTCGGCACGGTTGAGGTAGCCCAGGGTCACGCCGGTACCGCCGATGTGCAGTTCCCCCGGGACGCCCACCGGCATCGGGTTGAGGAAGGCATCGAGCACGTAGGTGCGCACGTTGGCGATCGGCCGGCCGATGATCGGCCGCTGCGGGAAGTCATCCACCGCGCAACCGGTGGCATCCACCGTGCACTCGGTCGGGCCGTAGGTGTTGAAGAAGCGGCTGCCGGCAATCGATGGCAGGCGTTGCCACAGCTGCGCGTCCACCGCATCGCCACCGAACAGCACGAAGCGCGGCAGGTACACCTCGCCACGACGGACACCGTCGCTTTCGAGCAGGGCCTTGAGCTGTGCCGGGGTGCATTCGAAGGCGTCCAGGCGAGTGTCGCGGAAGAATCTGGCCAGGGCCTCGGGGTCGTAGCGCACGTCCTCCGGGGTCAGGTACAGGCTGTGGCCGTCGAGCAACAGGATCAGCTCGGCCACCGAACTGTCGAAGGCGAACGAGTAGTTGAAGCTGGTGCGCATCGGCTGGTCGGTGTAGCGGCGATACAAACCGTGGATACGCGCCCAGGCCAGGTTGACCACCGAACCGTTGGTCACCAGGGTGCCCTTGGGCTTACCGGTCGAACCGGAGGTGTACATGATGTAGGCCAGGTCTTGCGGCCCGGCGAGCGGGGCAGGGTTGCTGTCCGGCTGGTTGGCGAACAGGTCGGCGTCGCTGTCCAGGCGCAAGCGCGGCAGTTCGCCGCCCAGCTGTTCCAACAGGCCTTGCTGGCCGAGCAACAGCCCCGGTCGGGCGTCTTCGAGCATGTACGCCAGGCGATCCACCGGGTAGGTCGGGTCCAGCGGCACATAGGCGCCACCGGACTTGAGAATGCCCAGCAGGCCGACCAGCAGTTCCAGTGAACGCTCGACACACAGCGCCACCGGGCTGTTGGCGCCGACGCCCCGGCTGCGCAGGTAATGCGCCACCTGGTTGGCGCGACGGTTGAGTTCGCCGTAGTTCAGGCTGCGGCCTTCGAAACACAGGGCGTCGCGCGCCGGGGTGCGTTCGGCCTGTTGTTCGAACAACTGGGCGAAAGTCAGGTGCGTCGGCACCGGCATCTCGGTGCGGTTCCACTCGACCACGGTGCGTTGCCATTCCGCGTCCATCAGCAGCGGCAAGGCGGCGACCGGGCGTTGTGGCTCGGCGAGCAGGTGTTCGAGCAGGTGTTCCAGGCGCGCCAGGGTCTGGCGGGCGCTGTCGGCGACGAACAGGTCGAGGGCGAACATCAGCTCCAGCTGGATCGGCGTATTGGCCGGGCACAACACGTGCAGGTCCAGGTCACATTCGGAATGCCGCAGCGGCGTATCGAGCGCTTCGAACTCCAGCCCGGGGAAGCGCAACCGCGACTCCATGGCCAGCTGCTGGGCGACCATCACCTGGTACAGCGGCGCATGGCTGAGGCTGCGTGGCAGTTGCAGGCTGTCCACCAGTTGCTCGAAGGGCAGGTCCTGATGCAGCAGGCCACTGCGCAGACGCTCGGCCACTTGTTTGACCAGGTCGGTAAAGCCGGCTTGCGGCTCGAAGTCCGCGCGGATCGCCAGGTTGTTCAGCAGAATACCCAGCAAGCCTTCGGTGCCCGGCTGTTCACGGTGGGTGACCGGGGTGCCGACCAGCACCGTGGCATCGCCGCTCAAACGGTGCATCAGCACGGCGAAGCCGGCGAACAGGACGGTGAACGGCGTAGTACCGAGGCGACTGGCAAAGGCCTGTACCCGGGCGCTGAGGACGGCGCTGAGTTCACGCTGCACGATCCCGGCGCGGTAGCTTTGCACCGAGGGCCGTGGATGATCGGTGGGCAAGGCCAGCAGCGGGCTGGTGTCGCTGTCGCGCCGGTCGAGGGTGGTGGTCCAGTAGTCGAGTTGGCGCTTGAGTTCGGCGCCTTGCAGGTGTTCGCGCTGCCAGAGGGCGAAGTCGGCGTATTGCAGCGCCAGGGCCGGCAACTCGGCGGGGACGCCGTTGCAACGGGTTTCATAACCCAGGGCCAGCTCGCGCAGGGCGATGGTGGCCGACCAGGCGTCCGAGACCAGGTGATGCAGGGCGATGCCGAGTACGTGCTCGCCCGGTGCCAGGCGCAGCAAGTGCGCACGCAGCAGCGGTGGGCAGGTCAGGTCGAACGGCTGCTCGAAGGTGTCTTGCAGGGCATTGAACTGCGCGCCGGCGCGAGCGGTGGCGGTCAGCCCCGACAAGTCTTCGAAGGGCAGTGCGATGTTTAGTGATGGGCTGATGCGTTGGCATGGCACGCCGTCGGTGCTGTGGATGCCGGTGCGCAGGATTTCGTGGCGCACCAGCAGGTCGTTCAGGCTGGCGTGCAGCGCCTCGACGTTAAGTTCACCCTTGAGGTGCAGGGCGAACGGGATGTTGAACAGGGTGGTGCCCGGCGTCAGTTGCTCGATGAACCACAGGCGCTGTTGCGAGAACGACAGCGGCAGCAGCGTCGGGCGTGGCTGGGCCTTGGGCACGCTGATCGCGCTGGCATGCGGTGCCGCGGCCTGGGCCTGGCGTGCGGCGATGGCCACGGCCAGCAAGGCCACGGTCGGCTGTTCGAACAGCACCCGCAACGGCAGGTCGAGCTTGAACTGGGTGCGCAGGCGGGCAACGATCTGGGTCGCCAGCAGCGAGTGTCCGCCGAGGGTGAAAAAGTTGTCTTCCACGCCCACCGTGTCGCGCCCCAGGACCTCGGCCCAGATGGACGCCACGCTGGTTTCCAGCGCGTTGCGCGGGGCAATGCTTTGCTGGGTGTCGGCCTGCCAGTCCAGCTCCCGGGCGGCCAGGGCCTTGCGATCGACCTTGCCGTTATTGTTCAGGGGCAGTTTGTCCAGGCAGACGAAGGCGGCCGGCACCATGTACGGCGGCAGTTGCGTGCGCAGGTGTTCGCTCAGGCCGTCGCTGCCCAGGGTTTCGTCATGGGCCGACCAGTACGCCACCAGCCAGGCTTCGCCGACGGTGTTTTCCCGCAGCAGGACGGCGGCTTCGCGGACGTTCGGGTGCTGGGCGAGACGGTGTTCGATTTCCGTCAGTTCGATCCGGTGCCCGCGCAGTTTTACCTGCTGGTCGCGGCGGCCGAGGTATTCGATCACCCCGTCTGCACGCCAGCGTCCCAGGTCACCGGTGCGGTACAGGCGACCTTCAAACTGAGGGGGGTCGATAAACGCCTCAGCGGTGCGTTGTGGGTCGTGCAGGTAGCCACGGCCGACGCCGACGCCACCGACGCAGATTTCCCCGGCCACGCCCACCGGCACCGGGCGCAGGGATTCGTCCAGCATATACAGGCGGTTGTTGGCGGTCGGTTGGCCGATGGGCATGTGGCTGACCTCGGCCCCCGGTGCGGCGAAAATCGGCTGGAAGGCTACATCGTCGGCGCATTCGGCCGGCCCGTAGGCATTCATCAGGGCGATGTCGGGGAAGTGTGCGAACCAGTCGCGGGCCACGGTCGGCGGCAGGGCTTCGCCGGTAGGCAACACCCAGCGCAGGTCCGGCAGTTGCAAGTCGCACGGGCACAGCGCGAGCAAGGTGCGCATCAGGCTCGGGACGATTTCCAGCACGTTCAGGCGCTCGCTGGCGAGCACTTGCAACAGGTGTTGCGGGTCGTGGGCAACTTCATCCGGAAGAATGTGCACGGTGGCACCGAGCACCGGCGCGGCGAGGAACTGCCACACCGAAATGTCGAACGCCACCGAGGCGGTCTGGGGGATCCGGTCGGCGGCGCTGAGCCCCAGGGCCGGCACCTTGCCGAAGATGTTGTTGAGCATGCCGCGCTGTTCGATCATCACACCCTTGGGCGTGCCGGTCGAACCCGAGGTAAAGAGCACGTAGGCCAAGCTGTCGGGGCGGGCGAGCACCGGCAGCGGCGCGTCGTTACCGGACGTCCAGCAGGCTTCGGCGAACAGCGCCTCGGGTGCCTGGTCGAGGCCGCTGAGCAGTTGATCGAGCAAACCGCTGTAAGCTTCGCTGGCGACCAGGAGCGGGGCGCGGGACAGCCCGAGGATTTCCCGCAGGCGCTCGGGCGGGTGATTGACTTCTAGGGGCAGCATCGCGGCGCCGGCCTTGAACACCGCCAGCATCATGGTCAACAGCGTCAGGCCACGGGGGGCGAGCAGTGCGACCAGTTGGTCTTCAGCGGCGCCGGCCTGGCGCAGGGCATGGGCCAGGCGCGTGGAGCGCAGGTCCAGCTCGGCGTAGGTCAACGACTCCCCGTTGCAGGTCGCGGCGATCTGTCCAGGGCGCTGGGCGACTTGGGCGGCAAACAGCTCGGCGTAGCTTTGATTCAGCGGAAAATCATGCGGGTTGAGCGCCCACTCGCCCAGCAGTTGCTGGCGCTCCTCGACGGCCAGCAGCTCAAAGCTGGCCAATGGCGCCTCGGGTGCGGCGAGCATGCTGCGCACCAGGCTGGCGATGTGGCCCAGCAGGCGCTGCACGGTGGCGATTTCGAAACGTTCGCGGTCATAGGAAACGCGGATGCCCAGCTGTTCGCCCGGCAGGATCACCACGGTCAAGCCGTAGTGGGTGTGCACGCTGTGGTCCATGCCTTCGAGGCTGAACTGGAAGCCGCCTTCGAGAATCTGTTCGTCGATGGGGGCGTTTTCGAACACCAGGATGCTGTCGAACAGGGTTTCGCCCCGGGGGAAATCGCTCCAGCCCTGGATGTCGGTCAAGGGCGTGTGTTCGAAGTCGCGCATGTCGACGTTGAGCTTTTGCAGGTCGCCCAGCCAACTGCCGAGCGCGGCGTTCGGGTCCACCGAAACCCGCAGCGGCAAGGTGTTGATGAACAGGCCGATCATTTCTGCGACGCCAGTCAGGTCGGCCGGGCGCCCGGCCACCGTAACGCCGAAGACCACGTCCTGTTGTCCGCTGTAGCGTGACAGCAGCAGCGACCAGACGCCCTGGAAGAACGTGTTCGGGGTGATCCGGCGACTGCGGCAGAACGCCGCCAGTGCCTGGGTTTCCTGTTCGTCGAGGTGAATCAGTTGGTCGTCCACCAGTACCGCATCGGTGTAGCGATCGCGGGTCACGCCGTTGTCCACGGTCAGCGGCGTGGGGGCATTGAGACCTTGCAGCTGGCCGCGCCAGAACTGCTCGGCCTTGCTCGCATCCTGGCGTTGCAGCCACTGGATGTAATCGCGAAACGGCCGCGGGCTTTTCAGCTCCGGCGTGCGGTCGTTGCACAGTGCTTCGTAGACTTTGAGGAAGTCCACGGTCACCAGGGAAATGCACCAGGCGTCCATCAGGATGTGGTGGAAGCTGCGAATGAACTCGTAGGACTCATCGCCCAGGCGCACCAACCGGAAGCGAATCAGCGGTGGCTTCGACAGGTTGAAGCCGACTTTCTGCTCGTCTTCCAGCAGCGTGCGGATCCGCGTCTCCTGCTCATGGGGGGCGAGCCCGCGCAGGTCGAGGGTGTCCAGCGGGACCTTGACCTGGCGATGGATCACCTGCACCGGTTGCTTCTGGCTTTTCCACTGGAAACTGGCGCGCAGGGAAGGGTGCAGCGCCACCACCTGGCGCCACGATTCGAGAAACGCCGCTTCATCGATGGCCCCGCCGATGCGGTAGCGATCCTGCATCAGGTACACACCGGAGTCTTCGTGCAGCAGGGAATGGAACAGCATCCCTTGTTGCAGCGGCGACAGCGGGTAAATGTCTTCGATCGGGTTGCCGGTGGTTTTTTCGGTGGTCATTGAAAGCGTCCTGCGTAAAAAGGGGCAGCGGTGATGGCGTGGCGACGGGAGGAACCGTTCACAGGTCGGTCTCGTCCAGCTCGGCCATCAACGCTTGCATTTCGTCATCGGACAGGCCCGAGGCGCTGAACTCGGTGCTGTCGGCTTGCGGCTCGGCGGCGTTCGGCGCCAGCGGTTGCGCGACCTCGGCCATGGCCGCGATGGTCTGGCGTTCGAAGACTTGTTTGGCCGAAAGCGCGATGCCTTGCTCGTGGGCCTGGGCCACCACTTGCAGGCTCAGGATCGAGTCGCCGCCGATGGCGAAAAAGTTGTCGGTGACGCTCACCGTCGAGAGCTTCAAGACCTTGGCGACGATGGCTTGCAGGGCGGTTTCCATGGCGTTGCGCGGCGCCACGTGGGCGCTTTCGTCGAACGAGTCGGGGTCGGGCAACTGCCGAGTGTCGAGCTTGCCGTTGGGCGTGCGCGGAAAGCTCGCCAGGGTCAGCACCAGGGCCGGCACCATGTATGACGGCAGGCGCTCACCGAGGAAGCGCTTGATCGCCTCGGAGTCCGGTGCGTAGCCGTGGGCGGCCAGGATGTAGGCGAGCAGACGCTTGCCCGCGGCGTGTTCCTGGACGATCACTGCGGCTTCGCGCACGTCGCTGTGGCGGCACAACTGGCGCTCGATTTCGCCCAGCTCGATGCGGTAGCCGCGCACCTTGACCTGATGGTCCTTGCGCCCCAGGAATGCCAGGCGCCCGTCGGCCAACCAGCACGCCAAGTCGCCCGTACGGTAGACGCGAGTGCCGTCGGCCAGGGTGACGAAGGCCTTGGCGGTTTCGTCGGGTTTGTGGCGATAGCCGCGGGCCAGGGTCGGGCCGGCGAGGACGATTTCCCCTGGCTCGCCAATGCCGCAGGCGGTGTCGAATTCGTTCAGCAGGCGCAGGTCCATGCCGGCAATGGGGCGGCCAATGCTGACGTTCCGGTTTGGCTCCAGCACCTCATAGGTGGCCCAGACGGTGGCCTCGGTGGGGCCGTATTCGTTCACCAACCGGGCGTGGGGCAGGGTCTTGCTGTGTTGCGCAATCAGCGAAGGTGGGCAGGCTTCACCGGCGACGATCCAACAGGCGAGGCTGTCGGTGCCTGCGCTGCGCTGCAATTGATCGAGCAGGGCCTGATACAGCGACGGCAGTGACAGGCCGTGGCTGACCTGATGCTGGGCAATCAGTTGCGCCAGGCGGGACATTTCCAGCTCTTCACCCGGGGCGGGCAAGACCAGGCGTCCGCCTTGGGCCAGCGTCCAGAAAATCCCGGCGACCGAGCTGTCGAAGGCGAACGACGACAGCAACAGATAGGCGCGCACCGGGGTGTCATAGGCGGCCATGCGCACCTGGGTCGAGACGCTCAGTGCGCCGTGGCGGATTTCCACGGCTTTCGGCGCACCGGTAGAGCCAGAGGTGTAGATCAAGTAGGCGAGGTCGTTCGCGTCCGGCAACGGCAGCGCCGGCCAATCGCTGAGGTCCGGCGTTGCCAGATCATCCAGGACGAAACGTTGCAGGTTGGCCGGCACGCTGTCGGCCAGTTCGGCGCTGACCACGATGTGGGCAATGGCGCTGTCGGCGAGCATGTAGGCGCGGCGGTCGGCTGGGTAGCTCGGGTCGATTGGCACGTAGGCGCCCCCGGCTTTCAAGACCGCGAGCATGGCGACAATGGCCGCGTTGCTGCGGGCGAACAGGATGCCGACGGGCACGTCAGGACCGATCCCGGCGGCGACCAGTCGATGGGCCAGTTGCGTGGCGCAGGCGTCGAGGCGGCTGTAGCTCAGGTCGCCGTCCTGGTCGCTGAGGGCAATTGCGTCTGGCTGTTGGCGAACCTGACGGGCAATCAGTTCCACCAGCGTCACCGCTTCGATGGCCGGCACGTTAGTGCTGGTGCCGATCAACTGCGATTGCAGCGCTCCCCCCAGAGGCAATTGGGCCCAGGCCTGTTGCGGTTCAACCAGGGCACCCTGCAGCAGTTGCAGCCATTGCTCGGCGAGGCAACCCGCGGCTTCGGCGCTGAGGGCATGGCGGTCGTAGACCAGTTGCGCGTGCAGGCTGTCGGGCAACTGACGCACGTTCAGGCACGCTTTCAGCGGGTTCATCACCGCGCTGGCATGACGCTCCCGAGCATCGCCCGAGCGCCAGGCAAAGGCGTATCCGGCATCGAGGGTACCGGTGTAGTAGTCCTGCCAGCCGACTGCCCGTTCCAGGGTGGCGGCTACGTGCGCGCTTTGTTCCAGCAGGGTCGCCTGGGCATCCAGTTCGATGCTCACGGGCAGGCACTGCTCGAACAGGCCCAGGGTGCTTTCCAGTTCCGCGCCGCGACTTTCAAGGATCAGGGTGAGCGGCACCTGTTGCTGCCCGGCCAGTCGTCCCAGCACCGCTGCCCATGCCGTCAGCAGCAGGTTAGGGGGCAGGGCCGAGTGACGGACAAGCTCGCTCGGTAGGCTCAGGTCCAGCCGGGCTGGCGCGAACCCGCCATCAAGGGCCACTTCGAGCGGCAGCTGCAAGGCGGCCTGTTCGGTTTCGTCCGAGGGCTTCCAGAAACTCACGCCCGGATGGTCCGGTGCGTCTTCAACCAGGCTCCAGCGCCATTCGGCGTAGTCGGCGTACTGCAAGGTGTCGGACAGGTCCGTTGCGGTGTCGTGCAGCAGTGCGCCGGCCAGCCATTTCAGGCTGGCAAGGTCGAAGTGGCTGCTGGGCGCCGCCAGGTCCAGGACCGCTTGTTCATCGGACAGGCGCAGCACGGTCACATACAGTGGGGTTGTCCAGTCACGGGGCTGGGCGGCGAGCCGAGCCAGCGCCGCGTCCTGGTCGGCGCGGCTGTGCTGGCGCAGGTCCTGGAGGTTCACCGCCAGCGAGCCGGCGTCGTCAATCACCTGCACCGGGTGGCGCAGGCCGGGCACGGGCATCAAGCGCGTGCGCAGGATTTCACTGCCGGCCACTAAGGCTTGCAAACGGTTGTGCAGTGCATCGACGTCCAGCGGCTGCGACAGCGACCATTGCAAATGGCAGCTGAACGGGTGCTCCGCCGCGCCGTTGATGTGGGGGTAAACCGATGCCTGTTGCGGCGAAATACGAAAACCTTGAAGTCCGCTCATGTTCATCTCGACTGGAAAAGGGCTTGAGCCTGGATCACCGCACAGACGTCGGGGCTTGCTGGACACGTGTCAGGCAAGCCTCCTGCGAACGGCGGGTGGACCCGTTGAATGTCAGACGGCAACGTCGCTCGACAGCAGGGCTTCAGCCATGCCGGTCATGATGGCGCGCTTGCCGGTAAAGGGTTCGCGACCGTGCACGGCGAGCATGTTGTCGATGAGCAACACATCCCCCTGTTGCCAACTGAACCGCACCAGAGCATCGAGGTAGGCTGCCCGCAGCGATTGCAGTACGTGCGGCTCGATCGGTTCGCCATCGCCATAAAAGGTATTGGTGGGCAGGTCGAGGTCGTTGAAGTTGCTTTGCAGCGAATCGCGGATTCGCCCGGGCAGGGTGCTGATGTGGAAGAACGTGGCGTGGTTGAACCAGACTTCTTCGCCGGTGCGCGGGTGGCGCACCACGGCCGGCCCGCGTTGGCGGGTGCGCAGGCGATTGTTGTCTTTCCATTCCACTTCGATGCCGACGCTGGTGCAGTAGGCCTCCACTTCGCGGCGGTCTTCGGACTGGAACACGGTCTGCCAGGGCAGGCCGAAACCGTCGCCGTAGTTGCGAACGTACAGCACGCCTTTTTCCCGGAACCGCGCTTCGATCTGCGGACTGATCCTGGCCTTCACGGCACGGGTCGAGCCAATCGGGGTTTCACCACCGGTCTCGGACGGCAGTTGGCAATAGAAGAACAGCCGCAGTGGGAAGCGCGGCGAATAGGAGTGCTCGTTGTGGGGGAAAATCATCTGGTCGGCCGGGTAGTCGGTCGAGGTGTAGATGTTGCCGCCGACCCGTGTCCGGGGCGAGGCGCGGAACATGTATTCCAGAGCGCCGGGGGAGAGGGCGGCGATCACTTGGTCGAACTGCTCGACGGACGCGACGTTGAAGCCGCGAAACAGCAGGGCGCCGTACTCCAGCAGTTTCTGTTCCAGCGACTCGCGTTCCCGGCTGGCCCAGGCGATCAGGTCGACGCCACTGACTGCCGGCTCGATCACCAGGGGCAGGGTGTGGTCGGGGCTGAGCAGGCGCTCGGTGACCAATTGTTGTTCCGAGACGTTCATGGCTTTGCGACGCACGGCGCCGAGGGCGCGTGGCGATGGGGGCACGGTAGACATAACGGCATCCGACTCGGTTAAAGGGACAAGGAGCGACGTTTGGCTTGCATCATCTGGCTGCGACCGGCCAGCGCCTGGGACTGTTGTCGCTCACGGGCGAAGGCCTGGTCCCAGTTGTCGATGCGCTCGGCCAGTGCCGGCAGCGGCTCATCCAACAGGGCGTGTAGCTGTTCCAGCAGGCCCATCCACAGGTATTGCAGGCGCAGGGCACGGTGCTGGTCGAAGTATTCGCCGCGATACTTGAGGGTCGCGGCGAGGCCTTCGCTGTCGTGCACGAGGTCGAGCACCAGGTGGAAATCTCCCGGTGCCTGGGCCACGTCCAGCGCGGACAACTGCGCGCCGGCGATGGCGGTCGGGGTCACCCGTGACGGTTGATAGTTGAGCTTGACCTGGAACAGCGGCGAGTGACCGGGGCGGCGTTGCGGCGCGAGGGCCGAGACCACTAGGTCGAAAGGCAGGCCTTGATGGGCATAGGCCAGGCGCGCTTCATCGCGAACCCGCTCAAGGAAACCGGCCAGGGTCGGTTCGCCGCGCAAGTCGCAACGCAGGGTCAACTGGTTGACGAAGAAACCGATGACGTCGCTGTGCTCGGCCAGTGGCCGGCCGCTGACGTCGGTGCCCAGCAGGAATTGCTGCTGGCCGCCCAGTTGCTTGAGCACCAGTTGGTAGCTGCCCAGCAACAGCATGAACAAGGTCATGCCTTGCTCGCGGGCCAGTGCTGCCAGCCGTTCGCAGCGGGCCTGGGGCACGCTGAAGTCCAGGCTGTGTTCGCCCGGGGCCTGGCCGCTGCCACCGAGCTCCAACGTTTGCGGCACGCCGGCCAGGTGTCCGCGCCAGAAGTCCTGCGCGGTGGCGATCCGCTGTTCGCTCCAGTACCGGGCTTCCCATTGGACGAAATCGAGGTATTGCCCCGCCAGCCCTTCGTCCGTCGAACCAGCCAGCTCCGCCAGCAGCACTTGCGCCGAACGCCCATCGAAGGCGATGTGGTGCAGGGTCAGCAGCAGGTCATGCTGTTGGTCATGTCGGCTAAGCAACTGCGCTCGCAGCAGCGGGCCGGCTTGCAAGTCGACAGGGGTGGCGTGTTCGTGGGCCAACTGCTCGCTCAATGCCTGCTGTTGCTGCGCTGCATTCTGGTCACGCACATCATGCAGGATCAGCGCTACCGCCGTGGCCGGCAACACCTGTTGTTGCGGGCCATCGACACCGTCGCGATACACCGTGCGCAACACGCCATGCCGCTCGACCAGCGCGTTCAGGCGCAGGGCCAGCGTCTCGATGTCCAACGGCCCTTGCAGGCGCAGATGCAGCACCAGGTTGTGGCGGGTGTCGTCCGGGTTCAGTTGGCGTAAAAACCACAAACGACGCTGGGCGAACGATTGCTGGCCCTGGCTGAGGTTGGCCGGCTCGGTCGAAGCCTCGGCCATTGGTGCCGGTTCATTCAGGATACCTTGCAGGGCCAGCGCCCATTGCCCCAGGGTGGTTTCTCCGAACAAGTCCTGGGTCTCGAGGTTCCAGCCCAGGTCCCTGTGCAGGCGCGCAGCGAAGTCGGCCACGCCGATGGAGTCCAGGCCCTGGCCGATCAGGCTGCGTTCGAAGTGAGCAGACAAATACGGGTTGACCGCGTGCAGCGTCTGTTCCAGCCATTGGCGGCAGGCGACTTGGGCCTGTTGCGGCGTCTCGGCTACCAGGCGCTTGAACTGGGCAAGGTCAAGGGGTTCGCCGTTCGAGGCATGCTGCCCACCGCTCTGGGCGATGATGCTCAACGTGCCCGCGGCCAGTTGTTTGCGTGCGCCTTGACGGGCGATCTTGCCGCTGGTGGTCATCGGGATGGTGCCGGCTTGCACCAGCACGATCTGGTCGATGCCACAGTCGGCGGCTTCGCGCACGGCATTTTGCATCGACGTGAACAGCGCCGGATGATGCGCCGGGTCGACGAACTTGCGCTGCGGCTCGGCGACGATCACCAGTTTCTCGCGGCCCAGGGCTGGGTCCATTTCCGAGAAGGCGGCAATGCGACCGGTGCGGATGCCTGGCTCGGCGTCGGTAATGGCGAATTCGATGTCGTGGGGATAGAGGTTGCGCCCATTGAGAATCAGCAGGTCCTTGAGCCGTCCGCAGATTACCACCTGGCCTTCATGCATGAAGCCCAGGTCGCCGGAGCGCAGGTAATGCTCCGATGAACCGACGATCCGTGCTTCAAAGGCTTCGCGAGTGGCCTCGGGGTTCTTCCAATAGGACTCGGCGTTGCTCGGGCCCTTGAGCCAGATTTCGCCGATGCGGTCGGTGGCGCAGCGTTCGAAGGTGTGCGGGTCAACGATCGCGATGCTGTGCAAGGCTTGCGGGTAACCGCAGGCGACGAACTCCACGGCGGCGGCATCGGCCGTCGCCAGGGCCACGCGACCGGTTTCCAGCACGGCTTTGTCCAGGCGCAGCACCACCGGCAGTGCATCGACCGGCGTGGCGCTGACGCACAGGGTCGCCTCGGCCTGGCCATAACCGGGGCTGATGGCCAACGGGTTCAGGCCGCACGCGGCAAAGCGTTGGGCGAAGGCCTCCAGGGTGCCGGGGTGGATCGGTTCGGCACCGTTGATCGCGTGTTGCCAGGCGCTCAGGTCGAGCTGCGCGATCAGGTTGTCGCTGACCACGCGGTTGCACAGGGCATAGGCGAAGTTGGGGGCGAAACTGGCGGTGGCGCGGTAGCGACTCAGCGCCTGTAACCAGGTCGACGGCGCATTGACGAAGGTCTGGGACGCCATCAGGTAGCACGGCATGCCACTGTAGAGCGGGGCCAACATGCCGCCGATCAAGCCCATGTCGTGGTACAGCGGCAGCCAATTGACCATGGCACCGTGCTCGTCGAAAGCGTACGCCTGGCGCATCAGTTCGACGTTGGCGATCAGGTTGCGTTGACGCACCTCGACGCCTTTTGGCGAGCCGGTAGAGCCCGACGTGTATTGCAGGAAGGCCACGGTCGAACCGTCGATGGCCGGGCGTTTCCATTGGCTGGCCGGTGGCGTGCCCAGGTCCTGGACGGTCAGCACATCGACGCGTCCCTCCACCAGTTCCTGCAAGCCATCGCAATAATCCGCCGGTGCGAGAATCAGCGCCGGTTCGGCATCGACCACCACGTTGCGGACGCGGTCCAGGTGGCGCGGCTTGCGCGACGGCGGTGGAAACAACGGCACGGCAATCAGCCCCGCATACAGGCAGGCACAGAAGGCACGGGCGTAGTCGAGACTGCTGGGCAGCATCAACAGCACGCGATCACCCGGCGCATAACGCGCTTGCAGCACGGCCGCCAGGGCTTGGGATTGCTCGTGCAGTTGGGCAAAGGTCAGGGTTTCGCCGATCTCTACGCCGTCCGGCAAAAAATGCAGGGCGGCACGCTGAGGGAAGTGCTGGGCGTTGGCTTCCAGCACGTCGATCCAGTGTTCGAATGAAAACATGTGCAATTCACGCCATGGCCACGATGACTTTGCGGTCACCGGTGAAAGGATTGCGACCGTGTGCCACCAGTCGGTTGTCGAGCATCAGGATATCGCCGGGCTGCCAAGGGAAACTGATGGCAGTCTCGCGGTAAACCTCGCGCACGGTGTCGAGCATGTCGTCGGCAATCGGCGAGCCATCGCCGAAATAGACATGGCGCGGTAGGTTCTCTTCACCCACCGCCGCCAGCAGGCTGGCGCGTACGCCTGGTTCGATGGCCGAGACATGGAACAGGTGCGCCTGGTTGAACCAGACCCACTCACCGCTATCAGGATGCTGCTGCACCGCGGCGCAACGCTGGCGGGTGCGCAGGTCGCCATCGGCTTTCCATTCCCACTCGATGTCGTTGTCCTGGCAGTAGCGTTCGACCTGGGCGCGGTCCTGGGTGTTGAAGACTTTCTCCCAGGGCAGGTCCAGGGCGCCGCTGTAGTTGCGCACGTAGAGCAACTCATGGCTGGCAAACAGCTCGCGAATCTCGGCAGGCATGCGCTGGTAAATCAGGCGGCTGTCGGCAATCGGGGTCTCGCCGCCGGTTTCACTGGCCTTGATGCAGTGGAACCAGATACGCGAAGGCCAGGGGCGGGTGTAGGCCTGTTCGTTGTGCAGCGGGATGAATTGATGGGCTGGATACTCGGTGGAGCTATAGACCCCGGCGAAGACTTTGCTGCGCGGTGTGGAGCCGAATTCGTAACTGGCCAGCGGCGCACCGAAGCTGGCAGCGAAACGCTTGAAGTCAATGGGCGTGGCGACGGTGAAACCGCGAAACAACACACCGCCAACGGTGCTCAGGACCTGGGCCAGGCTGTCGCGAGTCGAGGTGTCCAGATCGTGGATCGACTGTCCCGATGCCCCCTGCACCAGCACGGGCAGCGACGGGGCGCCTGCATCCGTGGGCGCTATTGAAAAAAGCTCGGAACGCCCGCTCAGGTGTTCGATGGAGGTCATCCTTGTGCATCCTCTTTATATCTTCTTCGACCAGTCACAAGACCTTGAAAGCAGGGCAGCGGTCAGCGATGTAGGACTCGTCTGTAATGTATGTAAGGCAATACAAGACGACATACTAGGTACAAATGAGAGAGATTATCAATACTATTTATTTAATTTTTTTTTTGGATTAGACTCCGCACCGCTGGCGCCAAACAGCCTTCGGCCAGCTCAAAAAACCTAAAAATATCTGTCGCAGGGGAGTGGGGCGTGAATTTCAGAAAGAACACAATTGCGTTGGCTGTAGGGTCGGCCATAGGCCTGAGCAACGGCGCTTGGGCGGCTGAAGAAGCCGGCAAGATGGAGATCGCTCCAATCACCGTGAAGGGTGAAAAAATCGACCGCACCCTCGAAAAGACCCAGTCCAGCGTCGTGGTTGTCACCGACAAGAATCTGCGTGAACACGGCGACAAGGACCTGGTGGATGTGTTTGCCCGCACGCCCGGCGTCTTTAGCCAGGCCGGCAATGAGAACTGGGGTATTCGTGGCGTGCCGGTGTCCGGTTTTGACGACCAGGGCCCGGCGACTCTCAACGGTGCGGTATCGGTGTATGTCGACGGCGCCGTGCAGCCAAACCGTGCGCTGACCCTCAGCCCGGTTCCGCTCTGGGATGCCGAGCAGGTCGAGGTCTTCCTTGGCCCGCAATCCACCACCCAGGGCCGTAACTCCCTGGCCGGTGCGGTGGTTATCCAGACCAAAAACCCAACCTTCGAACCGAGCTTCTCGGCGCAGACCAACGTGGGCAACTACGGTGAGCATGGTGCGGCCGTGGCGGGTGGCGGGGCCATTGTGGATGACAAGATCGCCGGCCGTATCGCCGTGGATTATTCCGACGGTGACGGCTACATCCGCAACACCACGCTCGATAAAGACGCCAACCCGCATCGCACCAGCAACGCCCGCGGTAAATTGCTGATCCTGCCCAATGACGACACTGACGTCTTGCTGACTTATGCCCATAACGAACATCGCCAGGGCGACCGCTCGACGATGCGCGGCACCGATGGCAAGCCGAGCTATTACGACATCGCGTCCAACACCGAGGCCTTCGACAACCTCAAGCAGGACACCCTCAGCGCCAAGGTGGATTATCGTCTGAACGATGAGTGGTCGCTGACGAGCATGACCGCCAATACCAGTACTGACTACAGCAACCGTCTGGACTTCGACCAGAATGCTGTGGACAACGAGGTCGTTCTACGCAAGCAAGACGGTAACCTGTTCAGTCAGGAGCTGCGCTTGAATTACACCTCGGACACGGTGAAGAGCTTTGTGGGTGCGTACTACGGCCACAACAGCAACAACTTCCACGACCGGTTGTTTTTCGATGACGTGCTGTTCGGTACGGTCAAGGGCGATACCACGATCGAGAACAAGGCCGTGTTCGGTGAAGTCAACTGGACGTTCGCACCGCGCTGGACCTTGATCACCGGCCTGCGTTACGACCACGAGACCAACGACACCGACGTCGAGCAGGACGATTTCTCCGAACCCGCCCAAGTCAAAAAATCGTTTGACGCAGTACTGCCGAAACTCGGCATCGACTACGAGCTGGCCGCGAATCAATACCTCGGTTTCATGGTGCAAAAAGGCTACCGCGGCGGTGGCGTCAATTTGCGTTCCGGCAGTGGTCACCAAGCCTACGATCCGGAATACACCACTAACTACGAGCTGTCCTACCGCGGTTCGTTCTTCGACCAGACCCTGCGTACCCGTGCCAACCTGTACTACACGGATTGGAAAGATCAGCAGGTCAGTGTTCGGCGCACCGGCAGCGACTTCATTGATGTCTTCAACGCTGGTCGCAGTGATATCAAGGGACTGGAAGTTTTCGTCGAAAAAGACGTTACCGAACAGCTGACCTTGAACGTCGGCGGGGCCATCACCGATGGCAAATATAAGGACTTCGTTGCTGACAATGGTCAGGACAGGAGCGGCGAGTCGCTACTTTACTCGCCTAAGTACAAGATGTCGGTGGGTGGTGTCTATCGCTTCGACGACCGTCTGATATTCGGCACGGACGTTGTCTACCAGAGCGCCGCGCCAACGGAATACGAGTTCGATGCCAGCGGCAAGGTCACCGGCGAGCGCCGCAGCGACAACTACGTGCTGGTGAACTTCAACACCGAGTACAAAGTCACCAAGAACGTCGCGGTGTCCGCCTACGTGAAGAACGCGTTCGACAAGGAATACGTCACCAACAACCGCAACGACACCATCATCGACGTCGGCGCACCGCGCACGGTGGGGATGATCCTGCGCTACGACATGTAAACCCAAAGGCGCGGGGAGGCAATATCCTCGCGCCTGTCCTGCAACATTTCGGATGTTTGTTTCCAGGCTGTTCGTTCCCTTCCAAACCCAGCCTCCATGGAGGAAATCATGAGTGCTTTTTCGAATGTCACAGCGGGTGGCGCGCAACAGCTACGCCTGTTGCACACCGGTCTGTCGAGTCCTTACTGCCTCGATTCCACGCCGTTGCTGGAACGTCAGCAACAGCAGGAATCCAACGCCCGCAGTTACCCGCGACGCATTCCCCTGGTGCTTGAAAGGGCCCATGGCATTTATGTGCAGGACAGCCGAGGGCAAGTGTTCGTCGATTGCCTGGCCGGTGCCGGGACCCTGGCGCTGGGGCACAACCACCCGGTGATCATCGAAGCCATCACTCAGGTCATGGCGGCCGGTGTGCCGATGCACACCCTGGACCTCATGACACCGGTGAAGGACGCATTCGTCCAAGAAATTTTCGCTTGCTTGCCCAGCGAGTTCGCTCGCCATGCACGCATCCAGTTCTGCGGTCCGAGTGGGGCCGATGCGGTCGAGGCCGCGCTCAAACTGACCCGTACCGCCACGGGGCGGCATTCGGTCTTGGCGTTCGAAGGGGCCTATCACGGTATGACCCTGGGCACCCTGGCCATCAGCGGCAACCTGTCGCCGAAAAATACCCTCGGTGCATTGATGCCCGGCGTGCAGCGCCTGCCATTCCCCCACGACTATCGTTGCCCGTTCGGGGTGGCGGGCGATCAAGCAGTCACGTTGAACGTGCGTTACCTTGAGCACTTGCTCAACGACCCGGAAAGCGGGGTGACCGCACCGGCGGCAATGATCCTGGAGCCGATCCAGGGCGAGGGCGGGGTGATTGCCGCGCCGGACCGTTGGCTGCAGGAGCTGCGTCGGTTGACCCAGGCCCATGGCATTCCGCTGATCGTCGACGAGATCCAGTGCGGCATTGCCCGCAGCGGGCGGATGTTCGGCTTCGAGCAATCGGGCATCACGCCGGATGTCATCACCCTGTCCAAAGCCATCGGCGGCGGGTTGCCGCTGTCGGTCATGGTCTACCACGAGTCGCTGGACGTCTGGCAGCCGGGTGCCCACGCCGGCACGTTCCGCGGCAATCAACTGGCGATGGCGGCGGGTACGGCGACCTTGCGTTTTATCCGCGATCAAGGCCTGGTCCAGCACGCTGAAACGGTGGGTGCCCACCTGCAAAAACAGCTGCAGGCACTGCAAAACGAGTTCGCCTGGATCGGTGATGTGCGTGGGCGCGGTCTGATGCTCGGCATGGAAATCGTCGACCCGCAAGGCACCCCAGACGCACAGGGCCATCCGCCGGTGGACACGGCCCGGGCCCAGGCGTTCCAGCAGGCTTGCCTGAAGCACGGCTTGATCGTTGAACTGGGTGGACGCCACGGCGCCACCGTACGCTTCCTGCCGCCGCTGATCATCACCGAGCAGGAAATCGATTTCGTCGCGAAAATCCTGTTCCAGGCCGCGAGCACAATCAACGAGCGCCCCGCAGGCTGATCATCCAGGTTCGGGCCAGCACCCGGACTCAACACCAAACCCTGCAACAGTTACTCAAGCACTGGCGTGAGTCAGTCCGGTCAAGGTGTCCGCGATGGCCTTCGTGCGTTGCGCGGTGCCTTCGGTGGTGCGGCTCGAGTCTTCTAGGGCATCGAGCATCTCGCGCAGGGCGCTGACGGCGACGGACTGGTCTTCGATCTGTTGGGCGACGCCTTGGATCTCCGTTGAGAGCAGGTCAATGTCCACGCCGATTTCCGCAGCATTCTTGCGGGTGATTTCCGCGAGCTTGCGGACCTCATCAGCCACCACCGCAAACCCTCTGCCCATCTCACCGGCACGCGCTGCTTCGATGGCGGCGTTGAGGGCCAACAGGTTGGTCTGTCCGGCGATCTGCTGAATGACCTGTACGATCGACTGAATACGCAAGCTCGAACTGGCAAGCGCACGGGCGCCGACCACCGCCTCACCTGCTTGGGTGGCCAACTGTTCGACGGTCGTGCCGGCCTGCTCGGCGACGCTGTTTTGTCGGTCGATCGTGCCCGTCAGGTCATCCATCGACAAGTGCAGTTCGCCAGAGTAATGCTTGATTTGCATCGCCATCTGCGCTTGCTGGTGGCTGGCCTGGGCCAATACCTGACCCAGGTCCGTCAGACCGTCGAAGACCGGCAGGATGGTGTTGTCCAGGCCGCGAGTGTCCAAGGCGCTGCTGAAGTCATTCATCTTGAACGCCATGATCTGCTTGACCACGACATGGTTCAGGCCCGCCAACTTCTTGACCTGGCGGCGCAGGAAAAACGCCTTGAACTCGCCATAGTGAGCAATGAAATTGTCGACGTACTCATCGACAAAACGGGCGCCCTTGGTGACTCTGAAAAAGAAAATCGCCGTGAGCGTCTGGTTAAGGTTCAAACCGAGGATTTCACCAAACGTCGAGAAGCCCGCCAACGGCACATCGCCGAAAATACCGGCCATGCTGCCCAGGTCGCTGCTGTTGTTGAGCCGCCGCAGGATGCAATCGTTGAGAATGGCGGCCAGCGGATGACCACCTTTACCCTTGAGGAATTTCTCGTAGTCGAGTCGGGTCGCCTCGCGAAGGGGCGTGCGCTTGACCATCACCAACTCTTCTCCGGGTGCCACGTCGCAGAACAGCTGGATGATCTGCTGCTGATAGTCGACGCGGGCAATGGAACGCACGAACAGCTCATCGCCCACGCGGATGGCGAATGAATAATCGGCCAGCTTCTGTTCCAGCGCCTGGGCACTGCACTCGAATGCCTCGCACAGTGCCTGGACCATGCTCTTGATGTTGCCACGGCTGTCGATGACCTGGTCGATGGTGCGGTCTTCGACCGACGCGGTCAGTACGTTGAACGTCAGCCCGGCAGGTTTGAAGTTCTGGCTCTTGAACACGCCGAAGCGCACGTCCGCGGCGGTTTTCAGGAAGACGATCTGCGCGTGGTTCTGATAACTGCGCTGCCCATCACTGATCAGGGTCTTTTTGAAATCCGTCTTGCCCCCGGCCGAGCCGCCGACGAACAGGCAAGGGAAACGTCCCGACTCATAGAGCGCCTCCATAAAGAACGACTCGGAAGCCGAAAGACCATCGAACACCACATAGGCCAAGGTATCGCGATGATCAATGGGCGTGCTCACTTGCGCCTGCTTGATGTTAGTCACTAGCCTGGTGATTCGCTCACGCATGGCCAAGCGCTTGCCGCCACCGCGAATGTCCTCGCACTCCAGCGGCACCATCACCACCTCGGCCGACACAATCACACTGGCGTCAAACAGTTGCAGCACCACCCGATCCCAGGTCTCGCCGGTCTGGCAGTACAGTGCGTTCGCGCCGTTGCACAACTCACCCGACGTCGTGCACAGACTGATGGCGCTGTGGGCAAAGCGCTTCTTGACCTTGGCGGCGATCTGGTCGATGTCCAGGTGGGGGGAGACGAACCCGGTGACCAACGCTGGGGTGATACGCACGTTGGCCAGCGCCTGGTCCAGTTCAGCAGAGGTGCAGGCCACGCTGACAGCCCCTTGAGTGCGGGCTCGGGCTGTGTTGAAGAGGTTCAGTAGGTTCATGGCTGGACTCGGTTAAGCGCGACGTGACGCGTACGAGGTATGCGTGCGGAGTCCTTTCTCTGTAGCGGTCACGGCTGGGGACTTGTATGGGCGTGAGCTTGTGCTATTTGCGGGGGCGGTCCATAGGGGCTTTTGGTTGGGGTTTACTCCGCCTGTTGATCAGCGACTTTCGTAGAGGTCCGAAGGAGAACTTAAAAAAACAGCTCCATGACGCCTGGACGGCAAGGCGCCACCCGCTATGCCATCGATGATGGCGTCTTGGCAATCACCACGCCCACCACCCCAGGTGCAAGACGAGAACCTGCTCGTCATCGCCCTTCGCCGATCGACAGGTGCGCCATCGCGATTCTCATGGTGTACTGAGTCCTGCCGAACAAACCCGAACCGACCGTTCCCCCAGACAGCATCGAATCTGAAGTACAACGCCCCACGGCTAGCTACACCCGGGCCAGTGCACAAGCACTGATCGAAGCCAACAACCAGGCTGAACTATCAGCTCACAGCCGAGTATTCAAATCATTACTTGAAGAGGGCCGGTGCAGTTTGGTCATTCCGTATTCCAGCCATATCGCACCCTGAGCACCACCGATGTACCAAAGGTGTTCAACTTAGGCAGAACGATGTCGGAAAGAGCATCATCAACAGCGATGCCGCCACAAAAAGTCCCAGTCCGAATGTCAGATGTGCAATGACGCTCCTGCGCCTTGCCACGCTAGGTACCCCTGTCTTCGAACCGGCAACGCCGAAACCGAGCGCCGGCTGCATGATGAAAAAAGGCGCAATCACACTGACCACCCCCATCACCAGCGCAGGTACTAGCGTGGGGTTACAGATCCATGCAGGCCCTTTCGCACCGATCAGCACCATCGCGAAAACAATGCCTGTGACGTAATGGAACACCCACCCCATCAGGCATTCATTCCTGATAGGAGGCGCCGCCATGATCGAGGCATGACGAAACCGTCCTTGCAACATGTGGCCCAGCCAGCGACCAACCAAGCCATAGTCAAGCGACGCTAGACCAAACACCCGTGCTTGAACAAAACCCGACACGTCCATAATCAACGTGGCCCCCATTCCAACAAACAGAATGCGCAGTGTGGTCTCGGCTATTCCCATGGTATTGCTCCTTGCCTTGAGCCTGTTTTGGCGGTTTGATCCCAGCAGTCTGCAAGTTCAAGTCGACTTGAGGTCAAGCATGAAAGAGCTGGATATTGGTGAGGTGGTACGACGTTCCGGTCTACCGGCTTCAACGCTGCGCTACTACGAAGAGAAAGGTCTTATCAGTTCAATCGGTCGTCGTGGCCTGAGTCGTGTGTTTCGTGCCGATGTACTCCAGCGTTTGTCCTTGATCGCGCTCGGGCAATCGGCAGAGCTTTCACTAGACGATCTCTTCGCCATGCTGGACGCAGAGGGACAGCCTGACATTGATCGTCAGCGGCTTAACGAAAAGGCAGACGAACTAGACCGTACTATCGAGCGACTCAGCGTCATACGCGACGAGCTTCGTCTAGTAGCGGGCTGCCCGGCTGCTCGTCACATTGAATGCTCAACGTTCCAGAAATTGCTAAACGCTGTCAGGAAGGGGGATATCAAGAGAAAAACCGGAAAGGGGCACCTGCGCAGACGTGGAGTGTGAATGCTATGGATCGATAGCAACCCTCTCCGATAGTCAGCTGTTCCGCGTTAACGGCGGTGTTCCGTTAAATGAAACGTTGCTACAAGCGTCAGATCTCTTGCATCTCGCCTACCGGCTTGCAGAGGACGCAATCTTCGAAAGGAAAACGGACCGTCATGCCTGGGACGCTCATCATTTAATGGAGATGAGCAAAGCAGTGATTGATGATGCAGTGAAAGTCATGACGGTTAGACCCGAGGAATCAAAACACTCCCATAGCTAACGACGCATCCCGATTCTTCGAAGGGGAAAGGCGGGGGCAGACCGCGATTATGGGGCGGAAAGATTACAGGTGAATTCAAATCGTGGTCTGTCCCTGAGGCACTGATCTCGGCCTGGCATTTGGTTTAAAGAGGACGATCAACGTATGGGAGATCTACCTCGTAGATACCTCGCGCTGCTCGTACCACGAACGGGCGTTTGATGGGTCTTACATCGCTTAATTCCCAAGCGAGCCAGCCCTCTGAAAAACTGCTTGCACAGGCGGCTTGCATATCAGCAACAGCGAATGGGCGAACTGCGTTCACACGCACAATTGCGACAGCAGTTCCCTCATCCTCGTCACCCTCGGCGTGGAGGTATCGCCCATTTTCAACGATAAGAAGATCTTCAGAGGGGGCCAGCGGCGGACTTCAAGCGTCTTCTGCCCTGAAGCGATCCTTCCTCCACTAGGGAAACTCTGAAAAAGACTTCCTGATTTGGCAAAATCACCGGACACCAGTCGCCGAGCTTTTCAATGATGAAACAGATGACCTTCGCCGATGCCGAGTACGCCGGCAAGCGCAAGCAGACCCG
>NZ_CAXAPG010000045.1:0-26959 GCF_963970585.1 Pseudomonas sp. RL_105y_Pfl2_101 | reverse complement strand
GCGCCTTGCTGCGCCCGGAAGGGCTGAAAAATGAAGAAAATGGATCAAATTTCGACGCGGGTCGTTTTTTGAAAAGTACTGACGGCTCGATAGCCGGAAAACATCCGGCTATTTCAGACCATCCCTAAGGATGCCATCAGTACATTAAAAACAATATTTCGAGAGAATGGCATCTCTCAAGTATTTTTGGCACGCAGGAATTTTGACTTCACAACCAAGAAAACCGGACGCCATAGCCTGTCGAAATCATCGAGAGACGGACTATGCGCATCAACGTCATGAAGAAAATAATTGCCATTCCAACTTCATTATTGTTCGGCATTTTTATAGGTGTGATCGCTGATTATTGGGAGGTAAATATATACATCAAATGTTTAATTATTGGATTTGCAGTACATGCATCCTTTCGTTTTTTTGGAATTAACCCAAAAAAAGACCAACACAAGCATAATTGAAAAACATTTATTAATTTAAAGGCAGGACATCGACATGAGAGATCTCACCGAAGAAGAACAACTTGTGATTTTCGGCGCAGGCAACACCGTTGTCTCAGCAGAAACGATAGGAGCGTCAATCGGAGCAGGTGTTGGAAGTAGATTCGGAGACGCAGGCGCCGCAGTGGGTGGCATCGTGGGCGGGGCGGTGGGCAACTTTGTTGGTGGCCTCTCCGACGTCAATCCGATGCCTCGGAGTCTGATTCCTGTCGCAGGAGTGTCCAGCAGGAAGTTTTGGTGGTCTTGGAGCGACCGGAGCGTAGTTCCAGCGTTGACGATTCATTGACCCAACGGGTTGATCTCTATGATCGGCAACAACACCGCCATGACGATCACCAGCACCACCCCGCCCATGACCACGATCATCAGCGGCTCCAGCTGCGCGGTCATGCCCATCGCTCGGCGCTCGATGTCTTGGGTCAGGGTTTGCGCGGCGCGTTCGAGCATCGGTGGCAGGCAGCCGGTTTTCTCGCCGCTGGCGATCAGGTGGATCAGCACCGGCGGGAAGACTTTTCCACCCGTAGCGCCGCCGCCATCGCGAGCCTTGGCCGTGGCCTCGCTAACGCTCTGTCTCAGGCGTTCGTTGGACAGCGTCTGGCGCGTGGCCTCAGGCGCTTGCAGCAACGGCCCCCCTGCTCCGCCGAGAATCACCAGGTTCGAGGCACTGCGCGCGGTGTTGAGGCCCAGTACGAAACGTCCGATCAGCGGCAGGCGCAACACCCGTGCGTGCCAGTTCAACCGCGCCGCCAGTTCAGCGGCCGCCGGTTCCGATCAACAACTCACCGTTGCCCAATGGAAATAAATAGAGACAAACGACAGACCTGCTCCGTGGGAGCAAAGCTTGCTCGCGATCCAGGCGACACGGTCCGCCAGATTCACCTCATCATCGTTCATCGCGGGCAAGCCTTGCTCCCACAGTTGGCTCTCGCGGATCACGCACTGGGGCTCTGGCGAAAACTCACCGCCAGCCGGTTCCAGCTGTTGATGGTGCTGATCGCCAGGGTCAGGTCCACCAGTTCCTCCTCACTGAAACAGGCCCGGGCCTGGGCATAGACGTCGTCCGGCACCTGGCTCTCAGCCAATAGCGTCACCGCCTCGGTCCAGGCCAGGGCGGCGCGTTCGCGGGCCGTGAAAAAGCCGCTGTCGCGCCACACCGCCACCGCGTAGAGCCGTCGCTCGGTCTCGCCCTGGCGTCGTGCCTCCACCGAATGCATGTCGGTGCAGAAGGCGCAGCCATTGAGTTGTGAAGCGCGGATCTTGATCAGGTGCAGCAACGCCGGTTCGATACTCAGGCGGCTGGTCAGGGCTTCCAGGCCGATCATGGCTTTCATCGCCCCAGGCGATGCAGTGTAGTAATCCAGACGCGGGCTCATGGCGGGCTCCGTGGCATTCGAGAGTTTCACGGTAGGCCCTGATGCCAGGCAATGACAGGTCCAATTCGGCGAAAAAACCGGGGACAAGTCCAATCAGCGGGATTTTCCCCACGCAACTTCTACGCAGTCGCACAATGCGGGTAATCTTGCGCCTTTGACGCTGGCCGCCGAACAATCGCCCAGGAGCTTGCGGGTATGGAACTTCATGTTGTCATCAACGGCCGCAAGGACCTGTCGAGCCAGTTGTATCAACAATTGCGCAGCGCCATCGAGAGCGGCCGCCTCGCCGCTGGCACGCAACTGCCGCCCAGCCGCCTGCTGGCCGAGCAACTGGGGGTTTCGCGCAAGACCGTCTCCGACACCTACGCCCAACTGACCTACGAAAACCTGCTCACTGGCATCATCGGCAAAGGCACCTATGTCAACGCACGGCCGGCCAGGATCGTGCGCAAACAGAGCCACCGTGAGCTGGCCGGCGCCGACGTCGTCGAAGCCTGGCGCACCATGCCCGACCTGATGCGCCATCCCACCCTCGAAGGTGCGCTGCGCTACGACTTCATTGGCGGCGCCACCGGCAAGGGCCAGTTTCCGCTGGACGACTGGCGGCGCTGCACGGCCCACGCGCTGCGCCAGATTGCCAGTGCCAAGGGTTTCTACAGCCAGCCCGAAGGCCTGCCGTCCCTGCGCAATGCCATTGCCCGGCACATCGCGTTTTCCCGCGGGGTCAATTGCCAGGATGAAGACGTGGTGGTGTGCAACGGCGCGCAGCAGGCCTTGGACCTGATCTCGCGGGTGTTGACCCGCCCCGGCAGCCTGGTGGCCATGGAAGATCCGGGCTATCCGCCGGCGCGCTTGCTGTTCGGCTCCCAGGGCGCCACGGTGGTCGGAGTACCGGTCGACGAGCAAGGCATGCGCGTCGACCTGATCCCCGACGGCACGCGGTTGATTTATGTGACACCCTCCCACCAGTTTCCGTTGGGCATGCCCATGAGCCACGCCCGCCGCGAGGCCCTGCTGGCACGAGCCTATGAGCTGGGGGCGATCATCATCGAAGACGACTATGACAGTGAGTTCCGCTACGAAGGCCGGCCCGCCGATTCGTTGCAGAGCCTGGATGAGCGAGGGATCGTCGCTTACGTCGGCACCTTCTCCAAGACCTTATTACCGGAACTGCGGCTCGGCTATGCGATCCTGCCGCCGGCCATTCTTGAAGCGGTGATCCTGGCCAAGCGCCTCACCGACCAGCACACCTCCACCCTGCCCCAGTGGGCGCTGGCGAAGTTCATCGCCGAGGGTTGCCTGCTCAAGCACATCCGCCGCTGTCACACCCTGTATGCAGGTCGTCGCGAGCGAATCCTGGCACGCATGGCCGGGGATTTGTCGCCCTGGTTCGAGGCCGTGCCCACCACCGCGGGCTTTCATATGGCGGTGTTGTGCAAGGTCCCGGTGGACTTGGCGCTGGTGATCGAACTGGCAAAAAAAGCCGAAGTCGGGCTCTACAGCCTCGATGGTTTTTTCAATGAGGTACCCGTGCGGCCCGGCCTGTTCTTCGGTTTCGGTGCGATCGAAACCCTGGACATCGACATCGCCCTGGACCGCTTGCGCGACATTCTGCAACAAGTGGTCTGAGGGATTGGACTGGGCATTTATCCGCCCATTGGCTGTTTGAGCCTCGCCCCGCCGGGCCTATCCTGCACGGGTGTGATTGATATTGAGCAACCCCCTGCGACTTGATTGAGGAGCCTGAACAATGTCCCGCCAAGTGATCAATACCGTACAGGTGCAAGCCGCCGCCGGTCGCTCGGAAGAACTGGGCCGGCAATTGCAGCAAATCGTCGAGACCCTGCGTGCCCAGCCAGGCTGCGATGCCTACCTGGTCGACCGTTGCCCGGACGATGGCGACCGCTGGAGCGTCAGCGCCCGCTGGCAGTCGGAAGCGGCCATGCAGGCCCACTTCAACTGCCCGCAAGTGCAAGGCTTCATCAGCCTGATCGACAACCGCCTGGCGCGCAGCGTCGATTTCAACAGCTGACACCCCGCGCCTGTAGGCGCAGCCGAGTGCAACGAGGCTGCGATCTTGCCCAATCCAATTGAGTCTCAAGCGAAAGATCAAAAGATCAAAAGATCGCAGCCTTCGGCAGCTCCTACAGGGGGTACCTTTCAAGTTTGGTGGATCGCGGCATTGGTCTACCCACCTTCCGAAAGATTGGACGTTTGCTTGCCCCACCGTGGGGTTTAGGGTGAATCCATCGCTGCGACAGCACGAAATCACTCGAAACCACAGGTCATTCCTTCATGAAAACACTTTGTCTGATCGCCGCCCTCGGCCTACTGCCCATTACTCAGACCTACGCTCACGAAGCCGCGCCTTCGGAGAAGGTCACGGTGTTACAGGAGCAATTGCTGAAAAACGTTCCAGGTAAAAAAGCCAAGATGCTGACCGTCAGCTACGCCCCCGGCCAAGCGTCCATTGCCCATAAGCATGAGGGCACAGCCATGGCCTACGTACTGGAAGGTGCCATCACTTCCCAGGTCAAGGGTGAGTCGGCGAAGACCTACAAGGCTGGAGAGTTCTGGTATGAAGCGGCGGGTTCCGAACACTTGCTCTCGAAAAACGCCAGCGCGAGCCAGCCGGCGAAGCTGCTGGTGTTCATGGTGATGGGTGAGGATGAAGCGGTGTTGATACCGCTGAAAAACTGAGCCGCCGAGACGCAGTCCCCCTTGTGGGAGCAAAAAAAAACCCCGCATCTCTCAATGCGGGGCTTTTTCATTCAACGCTGGATCAGTTGGCCGTCACGACCGCCTGACCGCTCAACGCCAGGTCCAACAGTTCGCGGTTGGCAACCGCGTACATGGCGTAGTCGGTGCCGCTGGCGGCACGGATGTCCACCAGCATGGCGCGCCAGCGCTCGACCATTTCGTGATGCTGCTCAAGCCACAGCGCCAGGCGGGTTTCCACGTCCTGGGTAGCGTCGCCGTCCTGCAGAACCGAGATGGTGATCGCCCGTTGCTGCCAGTCGATGTCATCGCGGAACGCTTCACGGGCCAGTGCCTGCCAGTTGTTTTCCACCGGCAGTGCGCTGATCTGTTGCAGGTACCAGGTGATGTCCAGGGCGCTGCCCACCGCGAAGTAGGCCTTGGCCACATCGGCGGCGTTCTGGCCGGTGACGTCGGACGCCTCGATGATCGGCAGCAAGGTGTACAGGTGCGTGGTACCGGCAACCATGCGCGCCAGCAACTCCGGCACACCGGCGGCCACGTAGGCCTGGTAGCGGGTCTGCCAGCCTTCGCGGGTCGGGCCTTCCAGCAGTTCGTCGAGCTTGAGGCCCAACGCGGCCAGGTGCGGACCGAAGTGAGCGACATCACGAGCAGCGTTCTGCTCGTTGCGGCGGCTGCGCAGGAACCAGCGCGTAGCACGACGACCCAAGCGCATCAGCTCGTCCATCAGCTCCAGTTGCACGTCGGCCGAGACCTGGTGGTCCAGGGCTTCGATCTGACGGAACCAGTGCGGGAGGTGGAAGATGTCGCGCACGATCACATAAGCGCCAGCCACGTTCGCCGGGCTCATGCCCGTAGACTCCTTGAGCCGTTGAACGAAGGTGATGCCCATGTGGTTGACCAGGTCGTTGGCGATCTGGGTGCTGACGATCTCGCGCTTCAGGCGATGGCGACGCATGGCCTCGGAGAACTGGTTCACCAGCGTCGGCGGGAACGCCGTCTCCATGTCACGGGTCAGGTAATCGTCGTCCGGTACCAGGGAGTTGAGCAGCGCTTCCTTGAGGTCGATCTTGCTGTAGGAGATCAACACCGACAGTTCGGCACGGGTCAGGCCATGGCCCGCCGCGACACGCTCGTTGATCGCCTCTTCAGCCGGCAGGAACTCGATGGCGCGATCCAGCTTGCCGCGGCCTTCCAGATCGTTCATCAGGCGCTTGTATTCGGCGATCCGCACGAAGGCACGACGCGCAGCCAGGGACAAGGCCTGCGTCTGCTTGTAGTTGTTGCCCAAGACCAGGCCACCGACTTCGTCGGTCATGCTCGCCAGCAACTGGTTGCGTTGCTTGTCGGTCATGTCGCCGGCCTGCACCACTTCGTTGAGCAGGATCTTGATGTTCACTTCGTGGTCGGAGCAGTCCACGCCACCGGCGTTGTCGATGAAGTCGGTGTTGGAACCGCCGCCATTGAGGCCGAACTCGACGCGACCCAGTTGGGTCATGCCCAGGTTGCCGCCCTCGCCCACCACCTTGCAGCGCAGTTCGTTGCCGTTCACGCGCAGTGCATCGTTGGCCTTGTCGCCGACATCGGCGTGGCTTTCAGTGCTGGCCTTGACGTAGGTGCCGATACCGCCGTTCCACAACAGGTCCACTGGCGCCTTGAGCAAGGCATTGAGCAGCTCGGTCGGGGTCAGCTTGTCGGCCTGGATGTCGAAGCGTTCTTTCATCTGTGGCGAGATGGCGATGCTCTTCGCGCTGCGCGAGAAGATGCCGCCACCCTCGGACATGATGCTCGCGTCGTAGTCGGTCCAGGCCGAACGCGGCAGGTCGAACAGGCGCTTGCGCTCGGCAAAGCTGCTGGCAGGCTCCGGGTTCGGGTCGATGAAAATGTGCAGGTGGTTGAAGGCCGCGACCAGTTGCAGCGTCTCGGACATCAACAGGCCGTTGCCGAACACGTCACCGGCCATGTCGCCGACGCCCACCACGGTGATGCTGTCTTCCTGGACATTGATGTCGCGCTCGCGGAAGTGGCGCTGCACGCCGACCCACGCGCCCTTGGCGGTAATGCCCATCTTCTTGTGGTCGTAGCCCGCCGAACCGCCGGAGGCGAACGCATCGCCCAGCCAGAAGCCGTAGTCGATGGCGATGCCGTTGGCGATGTCGGAGAAAGTCGCAGTGCCCTTGTCCGCCGCCACGACCAGGTACGGGTCATCGTCGTCATGACGCACGACGTTGGCCGGCGGTACCAAGGCGCCGTCCTTGAGGTTGTCGGTGATGTCCAACAGGCCCGAGATGAAGATACGGTAGCAGGCGACGCCCTCGGCCGCGATCTCGTCCCGGCTGCCGCCCAACGGCAGGCGACGTGGCAGGAAACCACCCTTGGCGCCCACCGGCACGATCACCGAGTTCTTCACTTGCTGGGCTTTTACCAGGCCAAGCACTTCGGTGCGGTAGTCTTCTTCACGGTCGGACCAGCGCAGGCCGCCGCGAGCAACGTTGCCGAAGCGCAGGTGCACGCCTTCGACCCGTGGCGAGTAGACGAAAATCTCGAACTTGGGCACCGGCTTGGGCAGTTCCGGGATCAGGTGCGGGTTGAACTTGAAGCTGAAGTAGGACTTGTTCTGGCCGTTGGCGTCGGTCTGGTAGAAGTTGGTCCGCAGGGTGGCCTTGATCAGGTCCAGGTAGCGACGCAGGATACGGTCTTCGTTGAGCACCTGGACGTCGTCCAGGGCCGAGAGAATCGCTTGCTCCAGGCGCAGCTGCTTGTCTTCCAGGTCATCGCCGCTGAGTTTGCGCGCCAGGTAGAAACGGGTCTTGAACAGCCGGGTCAACTCGCGAGCGATGTCGGTGTGGTTGTTCAGGGTGCTGGCGATGTAACCCAGGTCGAAGCCCAGGCGGATCTGCTTCAGGTAACGGGCGTAGGCACGCAGCAGCGCCACGTCGCGCCATGGCAGGCCGGCGGTCAGCACCAGGCGGTTGAACGCATCGTTTTCGGCATCGCCACGCACGATGTGGACGAAGGCGTCCTGCAAGGTGTCGTTGAGTTGCTGGATATCCAGTTCCAGGCCTTCGGCGGCGGTGAACGCGAAATCATGAATCCAGAACTCGCGGCCATTGGTGTGGCGCAGGCGGTACGGGAATTCACCCAACACGCGCAGGCCAAGGTTTTCCAGGATCGGCAACACGTCGGACAGCGCCAGTGGCGTATCGGCGTGATACAGCTTGCAGTGCAGCTCACGCTGGCCGGAGACCTGGCCCAGCGGCTGGTAGAAGCTCATGACCAGCGGATTTTTTTCGTTCAGGCTCAGCAGGTGCTGCATGTCGACCACGGCCGAGTGCGCAGCAAAGCGTTCGCGGTAGCCGGCCGGGAAACCTTTCGGGAAATCCGACAGCACGTTGGTGCCCTGGGCTTCGCCGAAGCTCTCTACGACGAGGCTGGCGTAGTCGTCCTTCCAGCTGCGGCAGGCCTGCACGACTTCTTTTTCCAGCAGCAACGGGTCGATGTCGATGCGGTTCTTCGGGTCCACCCGCAGGATCAACTGCACACGGGCCAGTACGGATTCGGAGAAGAAGGTCCAGAACTCGCAGTCCGAAGCCTTCAGACGATCCATCAGCACTTGCTGGATCTTCTGGCGCACTTCAGTGGAATAGATATCACGTGGCACGTAGGCCAGGCAGTAGCAGAAACGGCCATACGGGTCTTTGCGCAGGAACACGCGGATCTTGTTGCGTTCCTGGATCTGCACGATGGACATGACGGTGCTGAACAGCTCGTCCACCGGGGTCTGGAACAGGTCGTCACGGGGCAGCACTTCGACCACCTGAGCCAGTTCCTTGCCCAGGTGCGCCTTGGCCTGGAAGCCCGAGCGACGCTCGATTTCCGCGACCTTGCGGCGGATGTACGGAATGACCCGCACGCTCTCGCCATACACCGAAGAGGTGTACAGGCCCATGAAGCGGCATTCCTTGATGACCTTGCCGTCGGCGTCGATTTCGCGGATCGACACATAGTCCGGGTAGGCCGGACGGTGCACGCGGCTCGGGTGCGCAGCCTTGGCGAACGACAACGGGGTCGGTTCGCGCAGGTAATTGACGGCGTAGTCTTCGATACGCAGGTCTTCGGCGGTCAGGCCGGCGCGCAGCAATTTAGTCAGGCCCAGGAACGAATCAGGGTTGTATTCGATGTGGCCACCATCGGCCTCATCGCGAACCACGAACTCTTCGTAGCCCAGGAAAGTGAAGTGGTTACCCACCAGCCATTCCAGGAAGCTCTTGATCTCGCTCTTTTCATCAGCGTCGATGGCGTAAGCGCTGCTGTCCAGGTTGTCGAGAATTTCCTGGACCTTGGTTTTCATCGGTTCGAAGTCAGCCACGGCCACGCGCACTTCGTCCAGCACTTGCTCAAGTTCCTTGCTCAGAACGTTGAGCTCGGCGGCGTTGGCGCAGCGGTCGATCTCCAGGTACATCAACGACTCTTGCAGGATGCCGTCGCCCTGGGTGCCTTTTGGCAGGACTTCCAGCAACTCGCCCTTGCTGCCGCGACGCACGCTCAGCACGGTGGTTTGCAGGGTATGGATGCTGTAGCCACGACGGTTCAGCTCGGTGCGGACCGAATCCACCAGGAACGGCAGGTCGTGGTGCAGCACTTCCACTGCCGTATGGGTCGACTGCCAGCCGTGGCGTTCGTAATCGGGGTTGTAGACGCGCACCTGCGGTTGCGTGTGTTCGAAGCGCTCAAGCAGGCGCCAGGCAGACAGGGTGCAGCCGGCAAGGTCGGACAACCGGCGCTGGGTAAGTTCATCGAGGGAAATGATGCCGAAGAATTGTTCAGCGAACAGCGCCACTTGTGGCAGTGCCTGTTCACTGATGTGCTGCGCCAGTGCCGCTTGCAGTTGGTGCTGGAAGTCGGCTTTGCTGGCTGCGGTGAAGAACGCCATCTGTGGTACTCCGCTTGGGCTTGTTATTGATTGAAGCGCGCGTGCAACCCCTGCGGGGCTGTCGGCCATCCTGTTCCTGATTCTCGGGCAGAGGAAACAGGATGACAGGTGGATGAAGCTGGACAGGCCCCGCAGGTCACATACTTTTCCATGTAATTTCATGTCATGGACACCTGCAAAAACCACCCTGGGGTGGCCTTTGCAGGTGCACATCCGTTGCGCAGCTTAACGAGTGCGACAATATGCCTGCTTGCAGCGCTGCGACATATTCGGTCATCGGCAAGCTAAACCGGCCCGAGTTCATCGAACAACCCTAGCAGCCCGGGGGCGAAACGGCACCTGGTAGTGTGAAACCGCAGCCCGATTGCGGTAATCCAGCGCAAAGTCCTCCAGACTGGCAAAATCCACTTTTTTTCGGCTCTTCGAGCCAGGAGCCAACACCATGCAAATGACCACCGCCCTGCTGATCGCCACCCCATGTGACGACGAAGAAGACAACCTGGCCATGATCTGCTGCCACAGCGCCCAGGGCGAGATGTTCCTGATGACCCGCTACCCCGACGAAGACGAACTGGAAATCACCCTCGATGGCGAGCCTTCGACGCTGGAGGGCGTGAAGGTCACCCTCAGCCCTACCCTGCTGAAAATCGAAATCGCCGCAGCGGATGCCGATGCGTTGAACGGCGACGACACGCTGGAGATCGTCCACGACACCGATGCGGCGGACCTGGCGCAAGTGGAACTGACGTTGCAGAACATCCTCAAGGGGACGGGGACCTATATAAGCCAACTGTAAAACCCGGACACGAACACGTTCCCGCTCGACAGCGCCTACACAGCTACAGACCAGCGGGAGCAAGCTCCCTCGCCACAGGATCAGTGCATCAGCCGTTATTCGTCTTGCTGCACGAGATTGCCATCGGCGTCATAGACCAGGTACTCGTCATCGTTATTCGGGTCCCTCACGTAGTAACGGGCCTCATTGCCGTTATCCGGCACCTTCATGCTGGTGTAGGCGCCCAGTTCCTTGGTCACCTTGTTGTTCTGACTGATCAAGACCAACCCGGAACCACCACCGGCCCGAATGGCCGCGGCGTAACGGGTCTGGAACGCGTTGATCTGGTTGTACTCCAGCGGCACCTGCAACCTGCCCGCAAGGTCGATGGCACCGTAGTTGCCATCGCGTCCGACCACCGCCATGCCGTTGGAAAATGGTTGCACCTCGTCATACGGTAACGTGATGGGTAGCCGCGTCCCCTGGCGATTGATAAAAGCAAACTTCCGGCTTTTAGCGTCCTGCACCAACAGCGGTTGCCGCCCCACAAACCGGCCTATCACGTTGTCACCCTGCCGGTTGATCCGTTTACCTTGCAGGTCGAATACGTCCTGGCGACGCCGATCGGCGGAGCTGGCGTAGAGCAACCCCTCGCTGTGCTCGATGCCTGAGAATTGCGTCGACAGGATTTCCTTGCCATCCAAGGTATAGGCGCCGTACAGCCCCTCCGTGACATCGGTTCGCTTGCCCAGACGGGCGATGAACAGGTTGTCGGTCACGGTGGGGTTGACGAACTTCATCGGCAAGACGAAACGATGACGCTTGGCATCGTAGAGCCCATAAGGGCCGTTGGTTTCACGCTCCACCAACAGCAGGCCATTGCTCAACGCCTCGGCGATGTGTTCGAACGGCAGGTCCACAAGCTGGTGGCTACCGGCAGGAAAATAGGCGAGCTGGCTGCGCAATGCCTGCCAGCCCGAGTCCGGGTCGCTGGATTTTTCCGGGAAAAAAAACGTGTAGGTATCGGCCAGCTGGCTATCTTGCACCTGCACCCAACGGGGCTTGATCAACCACTGGCCGGCCTGATCGATGAAGCCGTAGCGCTCGGCGTTCCGGTCCAGAGCGATGTAACGCGTCTGCTCCGCCAGGACGTTGTCGACCTGGGCGAACTCAACGGTGCTGTCTTCCATCGGATCGAGCACATGAATGAGGATACGTTGCGGGGTGGCCTCGAAGTGGTAGTCGACCTCGGTGTTTTTCAACGGCCCCACCTGAGCGGCCAGCGCCTGGGTCAGGCGCTCCAACTGCTGCTGTACCGCCTGGCCGGTCTTGAGCTGCTTAAGATCACCCTTGGTCTGCAGCAGCGCTCTGTAGTAGTCATGCAGCGCCGCGATATCGCCTTCGGAGGGGAACGCGCGGGAATTGTTACCGTTGCTGTAGAGCGCCTTGCCCGCGTCGTCCAGCCCCTGCACCACGAAGGTCGACATTTTCGGTGTACTCAGCCGCACAGAGGCGCTGGCGTCACCCAGGGCGGTGAGCTGGAAAGACTGGCCGTCGTCCAGGGTCACCTGCGGGTGATCCTTGTCCAGGACTACTTTCCTGAACGCCGGATAACTGCGGTAGGAGACCGTCAGGCCGAGACTCGCTAGAGGTTTGTTCGCCGTAAGTGCGAAGGCGTCTTGGGAGGAGATCGTGTCGTCGGACTCGACCTTGGGCGGCGCCTTGAGCTCGGCGAAGGTTTGCTCGCTGCCATCGCGAAACCGCAGGCGTTGCGGCAAGTACTGCTCGGCCACCGGCTCATCCGGCGTCGCGGCGCGCTTCCAGAGCGGATCAAGGCTGCTGGTGTCGAGCCTCACTTCAGAACCGTCGGCGAATAGCCTCTGGGCAAAACGCAGGCCCTGGACCGACGCCAGTTCAGCCTTCAGTTGCGCACTGGTGAACGGGACAAACAGCGGCTCGTACTGCAACGGCTGCTCGTCGGCAGACTCACTCGTCTCAATATTCAGGCTCAATTGCACGTCATTGAGCAGCTCCAGGGACCTGAGGGTTTCACCAGTGTCCTGAATCAGGTAATTGAGGCGTTTCTCCACCTCGGGCAATGCCAACGTGCCGATGTCTTCCATGCCCCCTTCGTTCAGTTGCTCGGCGACGAAACCTTCATCCGCCGGCGCGCCGCTGTGGCGAAACAGGTAATAGGATGCACAACCCACCACCAACAAGGTCACACTCAGTATCGACAGCAATCTCAGGCGAGGCTGGGTAAAGTTCATGGAGGCATCGGCAGTCAAGGGGCTGGGAGAGGTTGGCAGCTAACCACACGGCTTGGCGCGCTGCAAATCGGCTGGGTGGCGCCGATTTGGCTCTTCGTGCCCTCACCATAGAGGCAATGCTGTCCACTCAAGGTGGCGAGGCCACACGTCGGCTCTGCCATCCACTAGATGCGGGAAGCGATGGCAACCCTGTTCATTTAGATGTGCACGCAACACAACCTTTCCGGGCAACCCCGCCTTAGAACACCGCTGTAACCTTGCCAGACTATCCTTTTGATCCTTTCTTAAAATGATATAAACATCCCAAACGGAGAAAACAGTAGAGAGCAACCACACTTTCAACAAAGCAGCTACATTCCTACACCCCCCTCCTACTCAACGACAAGAACGAACCTACGTCAGCCTAGGAAGTCGCGCAATAGCCTTCACCTCACCCCAATGTTATTAATTAATCACTTGCGAACAAACGCAAGTTGGGCGCTCGCGTCGCGACGCCCATTAACTACATTGGAGTAAATCGACATGGGTAGGAAACGCTCTGAAATCAATCATACCTTTTTTGGCCTGCCGCAGGCTTTAGGCCTTTCTAAAGGCCTCCTCGCAACGGAAGCCGATTTTTTCGCGTCGCTGACCAATTAAGCCAGTGACCGATTAAATATCGGCGAACAGATGCCGAAAGGATCTCCTTTCGGCATCCTTTAATGGAGATCCATATGTCAGAACGAGAACTATCACCCACCGAAGCGCTATTCAATATCATGTCCACGCTCCATACACTGGGCCTCAGTGCAATAACACGGTATACGACACCATCCAAGCTAGTAGCAACGGCCGAACTATTTGATGACAATGACAACCTCGTTGAATCGGGCGCTGGCAAGGGACCAGATTCACTAATAGGCGCACTGGCAGAAAGCATTGAGCACTTCAGCACATTTCAGCCTCTTACTGATACTCCCATACGATACCGCTCCGACAAGATAGCTACTCAAAAAGCAGTTACAGAAGATGGGATTTTTACCAGCCTGCCTCACACCAAACAATTAATAGAATGCTTTAGGCTTACCTCGCTCAACAACAATGAAGAACTATTCGCACCGTGCGTCCTTCTACGTCCTGAAACGACGCAAAACATCCACGAAAATTCGAATTCCGCACTACGCTTTTTATCTCGCTACTCATCAAACTCAGGAATTGCTTTTGGTTGCACAGAGAACGAAGCACTGTTACATGGTATCCACGAAACAATCGAGAGGCATATCCTGTCTCTTTTCTACATGACTGTCTGTGGCCTCGGTCCGGCAATGGAACTATACACACCTTCTGCCGCGTTGCTTCAAACAGCACTGAGGAGCCACCCCGCTACCTTGGCGTCAGCGAACAGACTGCAAGTGATCATTATCAAGGACGTGCTATCAGTTTATTTTGCAGTGGCATTTCCCAAAGCGGGCCCTGGAGTTCACCATCTTTCACCCATCGGCTCCGGATGTTCGCTTGAAATCCACACTGCAATCCAAAGGGCAGTTACTGAACAGTTCCAGTCCGAGGACTTATATGATGCCGCTGAAGAATCTATAGATAGAGAAACCTTTGATTTACTGTCTAAATCAAGACACCTGAAACACTTAATTGACTTCGCGCCAGTCATAAAAGCGACACTCCCCATCATTGACATTCCTACACACATCGACCCCATAACAGTTTCCGCACAACTAGAAATACTGCAAAAAAACCTATCAATTAAAGACATGAACATATTCCACCGAACGGTAGCCCGCTTCTCAGGCAACAGCATCGTCACTCAAACTTACATTCCAGGACTTGAGCGTTTCAATATCATTAGAAACGGTCGCTTGGTGGTGCCTCAGTACGTGTTGCGCGGTTGAATTATCAAACACAAAGCAACCAGGAGTGAGTACATGCACAGCATCCGGGCAATGATAAAAAACGCCTATAAAAAACACACCAAACTTCTAGCAATCACTATAGTCACAATCATCGCGCTCAAATTCATCACACTTGCCCCTCCACTGCTACTCGGAACCATCATCGACACCCTGCAAGACAACAGAAATCCAGCATCCAGCACCCTGCTCGCACTGACGACAGGCCTGATTGTCGCGGGGTGCATTCATGCCATCATCACTCCTCTACAGCTCCATGCGCTGTCCAAGCTGGTACAGAGCATTATCATGAACGCTTCCATTGAGTGGATCACCGAACTCATAGGCAAAGAGTTTTCGTTATTCAACTCTTGGAGAATCGGCCATTTCATCAAATCGGTCGAACGCGGTATTACTGCGCACGAACAACTACTCACTTTCATTGTGACCATTGCGCTTCCCGTACTCTTGGAATTCATAGTTGTTGGGGCTGCTTTTATTTACATAGGTGGCGGTGAGATTTTTTTGAGCATGACGGCGTTCGGAATTATCTATCTGGCTGTTACCCATCAAATTATCAAATGGCGGAGAAGGCACATTGATGCAGTCAATGAGCAGGAAGATGAGTTAAGTGCCCACCTCTACAACACCCTCAACGCGGGAAAAACCATAAAACTGGAAAGTGCCATACCCACTGCCCTGCACCCGTTGAACGCGGCGTTCGGACGTTATGCCGACGCTGCTGTGACTACGGCATCCTCTGGCGGCCTGCTGAGCGCCGCCAAGATACTGTTCGTAAGCCTTTCCACTGGGGGATTGCTCTATTGGGGCGTCCTGGACCAGCTTTCGGGGCATCCCAGTATCAGTGTCGGGCAGCTGGTTGCCATTTTTTCAATCGCGGGGAGTTATCTGCTCAGTATTTCAACCTTGACTGAAGGGTATCGTGTTCTTGATCAGTTCCTTGCAGACCAGCGTCAATTTCAGGGTCTGCTATCACTTCCGGATTTCGATCGCAGCAATCGGCTGGCGTGGGTTGATTTCCAGCGGTCCTCAGTTCTGGAACTCGGCCCCTGCGAAGTCGCAGGAACGGGACCGCTTCGCCTGTCGATCAAGCGCCCCCTGGCATTTGCTCAAGGGCAGTCAGTGGCCGTTACGGGGCCTAGCGGCGCAGGCAAAACCACTTTTCTGGAAGTCCTCGCCGGGCTTGATGCATCAAAGCGAGACCAACTGAGTATCGACTCGGTACCGGTCTCACTTTTGTCCGGTCAAGCTCACTTGGACGCCTTGAGATATTGCCCCCAACAACCGCGGTTTCTGGAAGGCTCTTTTGAACAATCGGTTCTGTTCGGAGGCTGCGCATCGCCGATTTTGTCTAGAGCCATACGGCAATTGGAACTGGATGAGATCGTGACAACACGGCAGGTCAGCGAAAATGCATCGAATATCTCCGGAGGCGAAGCCAAACGCCTATCACTGCTGCGCCTGATCAACAAGCCCGGGAAATTCAATATGTTCGACGAGCCAAGCGCATCCATCGAACCTAGGCTGACCACGCCTCTTTGGGACCTGTTATTCAACGTTTTTGCCGGGCAGGGGTTGATATGTGTCACCCATGACGTTGACCACCTGCATCGGTTTGACCGGGTCATTGTGATGCATGACGGGGCAATCGTAGACGATGGTCCGTGGCGGGAGTTGGTCGACAGGCCAGCAATCAGGCTGCTGGTGGATGAGATTCGGATGCAAAAGTAGCGCAAATATGAGGTGCCGGATCTACTACGGTAATCGCGAACAGGCTCGCTCCCACACTGGATCGGTGGCGTGCCTTGCCCTGCATCCACCACCAATCCCTGTGGGAGCTGAGCTTGCTCGCGATAGCGGTGGGTCAGGCTGCATTGAAGTTGAATGCGCCGCAGCCATCGCGAGCAAGCTCGGCTCCCGTACCACCACAGACTTGGATGGCGTTGCGTATGAGGTTAGGCTTGGCCCAATAGACATTTTGCACGTCAACAGGATACAGGCCGGTGATCAAGCCGTTTACCCTGATACATCGTCGTTTCAGCTCCATCCGTTGGCGTACTCGAGTGACGTTGTGGACCGCCGCCACGGCTGCTGGCTTGCTCGTCGTGATGTTCGCCAGGCTGGCAGATCTGGCATTGTCGCAATTCGCGCAGCAAGCGGCTGAACGGCCTTGGCTGCCATTCATTTACACCCCTCTGATCGGTATGTTCGTGGTCTGGTTGACCACCCGTTTTTTCAAGGGCTCCCAAGGCAGCGGCATACCCCAGGTGATCGCCGCAACGAAACTGGCCAGACACGGGAAAAGCGTCGACAAGCTGGTTTCACCGCGAATTGCCTTTGGCAAGATCGGCCTGGGTGCGCTTGCACTGACAGGCGGCTTCTCCGCTGGGCGTGAAGGACCATCGGTACAGGTTGCCGCCTCGATCATGCATTTCTTCCACCGCTTTCTGCCCAATGCCCGGATCATTCGCGTAGAGGACTTGATACTGGCCGGTGGCGCCGCCGGTATTGCTGCGGCGTTCAATACTCCTCTGGCGGGTATTGCCTTTGCGGTTGAAGAGCTTGGCCGCAAGCTGGAAACCCGTACCAGCGGCGTATTGCTCAGCACCATTATTCTTTCAGGGATGGTCGCGATCGCCTTACAGGGAAACTACAACTATTTCGGTCATTTCGATGTTAAGGAGGTCGGCCGCGATATGCTTGTCCCGATACTGGTGGCGGGCATCGGCTGCGGCCTGCTGGGTGGGTTATTCAGCCGGATGCTGTTGTGGCCTCAGCGTCATCATCGGTTCGTGCTCTGGGAGTGGCGTCGGGCGCATCCGGTATGGTTCGCCGGGATCTGTGGCGTCATTGTGGCGATACTGGGTTGGCTCAGCGCAGGAACGTCGTTTGGAAGTGGCTACGGGATTACCTCCCAGGTCATCAACCAAGACGTCGGCCTGCCCTGGCATGCACCGATTACCCGTTTCCTCGCGACGATCGTCACTTACTTTTCCGGTATTCCGGGTGGCATCTTCGCGCCCTCCCTGGCGATCGGAGCCGCCGTTGGATCAAACGCTGCCGAACTGTTTGGTCTTGCCCTGCAACCCATTATTGCGTTGTGCATGGTTGGCTTTCTCGCCGCCGTCACACAGTCGCCAATCACCTCCGCAATCATCGTGATGGAGATGATCGATAGCCATGAGTTGGTCATCAGCCTCATGGCCGTGGCGTTAATATCCAAGGCGGCGAGTTCCAGGATGGGGCCAGAGTTGTATCAGCAGTTGGCGCGAGATTTCCTCCATACAGCAGAAAGCGAAACAGCATCGCGCAAACGCAATCCAGCGTAAACAGTGGCGCAAATGTGGCGAACCTGATGAATCCGGTGCCTGGAGGGGTTGCATCATTCGCCGCGGGCCAAGTCACCATCGCAAGCAAGCCCGTCCCACATTGAGTCCAAACCGATCACAAATCCGCACACCAGACAAAATCCCGTTAGTCGCCACCCCCCACCATGCATTAAAGTAACGTCCCCAGCCCCGGCGTTATCCGAACGCTTGGGGCCACCCTTTCCAGGAACAGTCACCGATGGAACATCGTGAAGCGCTGCTTGCGCTGCGAACCTTTCTTTCAACGCAGATTCTCGGCCAGGAAAAACTCATCGAGCGCCTGCTCATCGCCCTGCTTGCCGACGGCCACATGCTGGTAGAAGGCGCGCCGGGGCTGGCCAAGACCAAGGCCATCAAAGAGCTGGCCGAAGGCGTCGAAGCACAGTTCCATCGCATCCAGTTCACCCCCGACCTGCTGCCCGCCGACATCACCGGTACGGAAATCTATCGCCCGGAAACCGGCAGTTTCGTGTTCCAGCAAGGGCCGATTTTCCATAACCTGGTGCTGGCCGACGAAATCAACCGCGCCCCAGCCAAGGTCCAGTCGGCCTTGCTCGAAGCCATGGCCGAGCGGCAGGTCAGCGTCGGACGCAGCACCTATGAACTGTCGCCGCTGTTCCTGGTGATGGCCACGCAGAACCCGATCGAGCAGGAAGGCACCTACCCGCTGCCCGAAGCCCAGCTCGACCGGTTCCTGATGCACGTCAAGATCGGTTTTCCCGATGCCACGGTGGAACGTCGCATCCTCCAGCAGGCCCGGGGTGAAGCGCTGAACGGCGAGACCAAGCCCGAACGCCGCGTGAGCCAGCAGGCGATCTTCTCCGCGCGCAAGGAAATCCTCGGGTTGTACATGGCCGACGCCGTGGAGGAGTACCTGGTGCAACTGATCATGGCCACCCGCAACCCGGCCAAGTTCGATCCGGAAATGGCCGAGTGGATCTCCTACGGCGCCAGCCCGCGGGGCTCCATCGCCCTGGACCGCTGCGCCCGTGCCCACGCCTGGCTGGCCGGACGCGACTTTGTCAGCCCGGAAGATATCCAGGCCGTGCTGTTTGATGTGCTGCGCCATCGCATCATTCTGTCGTTCGAAGCCGAGGCCGCCGGCATCGACCAGGACCGGGTCGTGCAGCGGATTCTCGACGTCGTCGCTGTCGCTTGAGCATGCACCATGAATAACCCTCTGGCACCCGCACCGGGCATCCGCGTCAGCCTCTCGGAGCTGATCGAGATGCGCCATCGCGTGCGCGAGGTGCAGCTGTTCTCGACACCGGGACAGCGCAGTCCGCTGATCGGCCTGCATCACTCCAAGTTGCGCGGACGCGGGGTGGATTTCGACCAGGTGCGGGTCTATCAGGCCGGCGACGACGTACGCACCATTGACTGGCGCGTCACCGCCCGGACCCAGGAGCCCCACACCAAACTGTTCCACGAAGAACGCGAGCGACCGATCTTCATCATGATCGAGCAAAGCCACCGGCTGTTCTTCGGCTCGGGGCTGGTGTTCAAGTCAGTACTCGCCGCCCAGGCCGCCAGCCTGATCGGCTGGGCCGCGCTGGGGCACAACGACCGGGTCGGCGGCTTGGTGTTCGGCAATAACACCCATTACGAGGTCAAGCCGCGGCGCAGCAAACAAAGCCTGTTGCAATTGCTCAACCGTCTGGTGCGAGTCAATCAGTCACTGCACACCGAGGGCGAGCCGGATCGCGACTCGTTCGGCATCGCCCTGCGTCGGGCCCGGGAAGTGCTACGGCCCGGCAGTCTGGTGATCGTGATTTGCGACGAGCGTGCGTTGTCCGACAGCGCCGAACAGCAGTTGAGCCTGCTGTCGCGCCATTGCGACCTGTTACTGCTACCGCTGTCGGACCCGCTGGATCACGCCCTGCCCGCCGCCGGCCTGCTGCGCTTCACCCAACACGCTTCACAGTTGGAGCTCGACACCCTGAACTTCGAACTGCGCCAAGCCTATCGCGCCCAGGCCGAGGCGCGCCAAGAGCGCTGGGAAATACTGGCGCAGAAGCTGCGGATCCTGATGATGCCCCTCAGCACCCAGGGCGACATGGTCGAGCAACTGCGCGAATACCTGAACCCCAAGCGGGCCGGGAAAAGTCGATGAGCAACCTGGATCAATTGCAGCCGCTGATGGCGCCGCCCCCTATTGGTTTCTGGCCTCCCGCGCCGGGCTGGTGGTTGCTGCTGGTGTTGATCCCCTTGTTGGGCCTGGGCCTGTGGCAGTTGCGCCGGTTCATTCCCTCCAAGCGCACCGGTGCCCGTGCCGAACAACCCCTGGACCCGGTGCGACTGGCCGCGCTGGCCGAACTCGCTCTGCTACCCAAACCCTACGATGGGGCGCCGGCCGGGGCTTGGCTGCAGCAGCTCAACGGGCTGCTCAAGCGCCTGTGTCGCAACCATTACCCCTACAGCCAGAGCCACACCCTCAACGGGCGCAAATGGTTGGCGTTCCTGGATAACCGCTGCCCGGCAGCGGGCCTGACCCGCTGGATGGTATTGGTGGAAGGCGCCTACAAGCCCGAATGCAAGCTCGATGACAAAGCCATTGCCGGCCTGACCCAGGCGGTCGAAATCTGGATTCGCAAACATGTTTGAATTCGCCTGGCCGTGGGTGTTCGCCCTGTTGCCGCTGCCCTGGCTGATGCGCCTGGTGCTGCCGGCGGCCGACAGCGGCGAGCCGGCGCTCAAGGTCAGTTTCCTCGGCGACCTGGAAGGCCTGGTGGGTCGGCGAGCCCGGGCCAACCTGCCGACCTGGCGACAACAGGCGCCCTTCATCCTGCTCTGGCTGCTGTTGCTGATCGCCGCTGCTCGACCGCAGTGGTTGGGCGAGCCATTGCCCATTGCCGCCAGCGGTCGTGACCTGCTGATGGCGGTGGATGTATCGGGCTCCATGGACTTTCCCGACATGCAGTGGAAAGACGATGACGTCAGTCGCCTCGCGCTGGTCCAGCATATGCTCGGGGATTTTCTCGAAGGCCGCGAAGGTGACCGGGTCGGCCTGATCCTGTTTGGCAGCCAGGCCTACTTGCAGGCACCGCTGACCTTCGACCGCCGCACGGTGCGCCATTGGCTCGATGAGGCGCGTATCGGCATCGCTGGCAAGAATACGGCCATCGGCGACGCCATCGGCCTGGCCCTCAAGCGTCTGCGCCAACGGCCGGCCCACAGCCGCGTATTGATTCTGGTCACCGACGGCGCCAACAACGGCGGCGAAATCGCCCCCCTCACCGCCGCGCGACTGGCCGCCGACGAAGGCGTGAAAATCTACCCGATCGGCATCGGTGCCGACCCGGAACAAAGCGGTACCACGGGTTTACTCGGCGTCAACCCGAGCCTGGACCTGGACGAACCGACACTCAAGGAAATTGCCCAAGTCACCGGCGGCCGGTATTTTCGTGCCCAGGATGGTGAGCAGTTACTGGCGATCAAGACCACCCTCGACCAGCTCGAACCGGTGACTCAGCAACCGACCCAGGCCCGTCCTGCCCTGGCGCTGTATCACTGGCCCCTGGCCGTTGTGTTGCTGTTGAGCATGTTGCTGGTGGCCCGGGCGCGCTGGCCGGACAATCCATTGCAGCGCCTGTTCAACCAGCCGCTGTTCCAGCCGGCCCAACACACCGAGTGGCGCCAGCGGCTCAAGCGCCTGCGCTTGCGGAGGCGTCGATGATCGCTCTCTGGCCACACTGGCTACGCCCCTGGTTCGTGTTGCTGCTGCCTCTGCTGGGTTGGTTGCTCTGGCAACTGTGGCACCGGCAGAAACGCGTGGGCCGCTGGCAGATGATCCTGCCTCCCGCCTTTCATGCTGTGCTGCTCAGTGGCGGCAGTGGCCGTGAAAGCCGGTTGCCTTGGATTGCCCTGGGCCTGGGTTGGCTGTTGATCGTGCTGGCGTTGCTAGGGCCGAGCTGGGCGCGGGTCGAACAAACCAGCCAGAAACCCGCCGACCCGCTGGTGGTCGTGCTGGAGCTGACCCCGGAAATGCTCGCCACCGACGTCCCGCCCACGCGCCTGGAACAGGCCCGGCGCAAGGTACTGGACCTGCTGCAGAACCGCAGCGACGCCCAGACCGCGATCATCGTCTATGCTGGCAGCGCCCATACGCTGGTGCCATTGTCCGACGACCTGGCCACCAGCGCCAACCTGCTCGAAGCCCTCGCACCATCGATCATGCCGCAAAGCGGCCATCGTGCCGACCTGGCGGTCCGCAAGGCCCTGGCTCTGCTGGACCAGGGCGAACTGGGCCATGGCCGGATCCTGCTGATCGGTTCGTCGCTGAACGAGCAGGAACGCCAAAGCATTCGCCAGGCCCTGAACGGTTCCGCCACGCAATGGTTGATGCTGGGCATCGGTACCCGCGAAGGCGCACCGGTGCCCCAGGAAGATGGCAGTTACCTCAAGGATGCACAGGGTTCGATTCTGCTACCGCGCTTGGACAGCCCAGGCCTCAAGGCCTTTGCCAACAAGCTGGATGGCCGCTACCGGCCAGCACGCCTGGACGACAGCGACCTGCACGGCCTCGGCCTGTTGGACGGTCCTCGCCATCTGCGCAGCGACGGGCAAACACTGCGCCTGGACACCTGGGCCGACCAAGGCTATTGGCTGCTCCTGCCCCTATTGCTGCTGGCCGCCTGTGCCGGCCGGCGAGGCTGGCTGTTTTGCCTGCCGCTGCTGTTCATGTTGCCGCAAACCGGCCACGCCTTCGAATTCCAGGACCTGTGGCTGCGCGCCGACCAACAGGGCCAGCATCTGCTCAAGCAAAAACGTCCCGCCGAAGCCGCCGCCCACTTCAAGGACAGCCAGTGGCAAGGCGTCGCCCTGTACGAAGCCGGCCAATACAGCGAAGCCGCCCGACGCTTCGCCGAAGGCAACGACGCCCGCGCGCACTACAATCGTGGCAATGCCCTGGCCAGGAGCGGCGAACTGGAAGCCGCGCTGGATGCCTACGAGCAGGCCCTGGAGTTGCAACCCGACCTGCGCCCCGCCCAGACCAACAAGGCGCTGGTGGAAAGCTTGTTGAAAGAGCCGCCCCCCGTACCGGAAGAGCCCAGGCCTGCCGAAAACGAGGAGCCGGACCGCGCCGAGCAATCGCCCGATGCCGACTCACCCACCCAGTCTTCCGCACCGGGGCAGCCCTCCCACGAAGCAAGCGCGACATCGGACCCATCCCAGCCCCCGCGAACGGCACAACCGTCTACCGCTCAGGATGTACCGGGCAGCGAACTGCCCGATGAGCAAACCACCACCCCACCACTGCGTCCTGCCGCAGGTCAGCGCAATGAAGAAGAACAGCGCCAGGCACTGGAACAATGGCTGCGCCAGATCCCGGATAATCCAGGGGAGTTGCTCAGGCGTAAATTCTGGTATGAACAGCAAAGCCACCAGGCCCAGGAAAAAACCCAATGACCCGCTTCACCGCCTATCTCCTCGTGTTGTTGCTCTGGGCCTCTGGAACCCAGGCTGCACAGCTAACTGCCAGTGTGGACCGCAGCCGCCTGAACTCCGGGGAAACGGTGGAACTGACCCTGGAATCCAACGACGCCACGTTGTTTGGCAAACCGGACCTGGGCCCGCTTCAGGCCTTGTTCGATGTGCGCGGTACCCGTCAGGTCAACCAGTTGACGACCCTCGACGGTGAAAATCGCGCCACCACCCGTTGGATCGTGACCCTGCTGCCGCGCCACAGCGGCACCGTGATCATTCCCCCATTGCGACTGGGCGAAGTGACCAGCCAGCCGATCACCCTGCAAGTGATCGAAAGCGAAACCCGCAACGCCTCGGGGCCCCTGGCACCGGTGTTCATCGAGGCCAGCCTCGACCAGACCGAAGTGTATGTTCAGGCCCAGGCGATCTTGACCCTGCGCATCTACCATTCGGTGTCGCTGTACGACGACAGCAGCCTCACGCCGCTGCACATCCCCGATGCCCGCACCGAGCAACTGGGCGAATCGCGCACCTATGAAAAAGTCATCAACGATGTCCGCCATGGCGTGATCGAACTGCGCTACGGCATCTACCCGCAGCGCAGCGGCGAACTGACGATTCCGGCCCAGACATTCAGTGCCACCCTGGTCGAGCCGGTGGCCCAGGACGCCGTACCTTCGGGCCCCAAACCCGGCCAGTTGATGCGAGTCAGCTCCGCGCAACTGTTGCTACACGTCAAACCCAAGCCTGCCATCTATCCGGCCGACGTGCCCTGGCTGCCCGCACGCAGCCTGTCCTTGAGTGAAAGCTGGAGCCCGGAACCGACCCATAGCCAGGTGGGCGACTCCCTGACCCGCAGCCTGACCCTGGAAGCCGAAGGCCTGGCCAGCGCCCAGCTGCCACCGCTGCCCGCCACAGAGATCAATGGCCTGCGGCGCTATCCGGACCAACCGGTACTCAGCAGCCGTCAAAGTGAGCGCGGGTTAGTGGGCAGCCGCGAAGACCGCGAGGCGCTGGTGCCCAACCGCAGCGGGACCATCGAGCTGCCACCGGTGGAAGTGGTCTGGTGGAACACCCTGGAAGACCACCTGGACCGCACCAGCCTCCCCGCGCGGACCCTGCAAGTAGCGAACAATCCAAGCCTGATGGTAGACACGCCGGCCGGTACGACGCAGATCGTGACAACGGTCGACAGCGAGGCCCTGTGGTACTGGCAACTGAGCACCTTCCTCCTCGCCTGCACCACGCTGCTGGGTTTTGGCTTGTGGTGGCGCGCCCGCTGGCAGCCGGCGATCCTGCGCTCGACCCAGACCGGACCGAACCCGCGCACCCTGCTGGATGATCTCAAGCGTACCTGCCTGGCCAACGACCCCCACGCCACCCGCCAGGCCCTCGACGCCTGGGCCCGCCAGCAACCGGAAACCCTGGCCGACATGGCGGCGCGCTTCGTGCCGCTGTCCGACGCCCTGGACGGCCTCAATGGCGCGCTCTACAGCGAAACCGGCCAGCATTGGCAAGGAGAGGACTTGTGGCGGGCCATTCGTACCATTCCCACCGCAGATCGCTCCCAGGACCCACTGGGCGACAGTGGTTTGCCGCCGCTTTATCCGAAGTGATTGCAATAAGGTCAGACAATCAATCAAACCGCGTCTAGAGGTTGAGATGGAGCTCGGCATCCAGATGAATGGCCTGTAGAAAAGTCCTGTCGTGAGAAACCACGATCAATGAACCTTGGTACTGGTTGAGCATTTGCTCCAGCGCGATTCGACTGGGTAGATCCAAGTGGTTGTCCGGCTCATCCAGCAACAGCAACTGCGGTGGCCGCTGTGCATGTAGCTGTGCCGCGAGCGCTATTTTCAGGCGCTCGCCACCACTCAATTGATAGGTCTTGAGCAGCGCACGATCCGCATCGATGCCCATTTGCGCCAACCGGGTTCGCGCCTCGGCTTCGGGCAACTGGGGATTGCTCTCGTGGAGCCATTGCACTGGCGTGCGGTCGGGGTACTGCAATCCAGCATGTTGATCCAACCACCCGATAAGGCAACTGCGTATCAGCTCACCTTCCCGCGCCGGCAGTTGACCGGCGATGACCCGCAGCAGGGTTGATTTCCCGCTACCGTTGGGGCCCAAGACTGCCAGGCGCATAGGCCCCGTCAACGTCAGATTGACAGGCGTAGCGCAACCATACGGCAACACGATGTCATTGAGCTGCAATATCAACTTGCCGTTAGGCACAGTGCTTTCCGGGGACAGCATCATGCGCTGAATCTGCGGCGCACACCGCGCACGAGCCTCGGCAATACGTCGTTGCTGCTGCTCACGGGCCACTTGTTGATTGAGGCGCAATTTCCCCTGGCTGTTTTCACTGCGTTCTTTCTGGGCGTTGGTAATCAGCTTGGTCTGATTGCCTTCACGGGTCTGACGGTCGCCGCGGGCATTGCGCCGTTGCTGACGCTCCATCTGCACGCCCCTCTCACGGTGCTCACGCTTGGCCTGCGCCCGCTCCACTTGCAACGCCGACTGGAACGACTGCTGCTCCTGCTCGCGTGCCGCCGCATACTGACGGTAGCTGCCGCCATAAACCCCCAACCCCAACGGTGAAAGCTCGACAATTTCGTTCACGTGCTCCAGAAGCGCGCGGTCGTGGCTGATCAGCACCAGGCCGTTGGGCCAGCGATCGATCTGCTGCGCAAGCTTGTGTTGCTGATCAATATCCAGGTGGTTGCTGGGCTCATCCAGAATGAGCCAGTCAGCCCTGGATAACCACGCCCCCAGCAGCGCCACCCGTTGCCGTTCGCCGCCACTGAGTGCGTCGGTGCATGCGTGGGCATTCAAGTGACCGAGGCCGATCTGCTGCAGTTGCGCCTCAAGGCGTGCTGCGCAATCCCATTGATCGACCACCAGCGAATGGTCGTCATCGTCGACGCTACCTCGGGCAATGCGATCCAGTGCCGCCAGAATGTGGTCGACCCCGGCCAGCGCGGCGACGCTGGGATAGCGCTCGGGTTCCAGTAATTGCGCCACGGCGTAAACCCGTCCTTCGCGGCGGACGGTGCCGCTGGTGGGCCTTTGTTCCCCCGTCAGCAGCCGACCCAGCAACGACTTGCCACAGCCTTTGGCCCCCACGATACCTGTGGCTCTGGCGCTGAAGGTATGGTTCAAGTGATCGAGCAGAACGCGCCCGTCGGGCAGATTGAACGACACTTGGTCGAGTTGGAGTAATCGTTGGGTCATGAAACCTCCTTGGACAATCGGCCCGACGGGCACTGAATCGTTCCCTGATGTCGTCGCGGTGGCAATAAGGATCACCATGTTTGACTACGGCACGGGCCGCCAGACCGTGCGGGTAGGCAAAACGGGGCTCATTTTTGGCTCTCCAATAGCGACAAACACGGACCGATTCCACCACAAAGCAGCCAATTGCCCGACTTAGTTTGAGCAAACTCACGCCCGACAGCTCTACATCGGCCCGCACCGCCGTTTCGTGCATCGAACAATCCGTGCTCAGATCCATCAATAGTCAGGCGGTTCAGGTTGCGCGGCTATCCCCCCGCCGCAATACGCCCCTCAAGAAATACCTGCCCCGGCAACGTAAACCCTCGTAGCCTGAGCAACGCCATCGGCCCGGCGTCCAGCTCGGTGCGCAAGTGCCAGGTCAAACCCAGCCCATCGGGGGCCTTGAGCACCATGCGGTAGC
>NZ_CAXAPG010000044.1:0-27901 GCF_963970585.1 Pseudomonas sp. RL_105y_Pfl2_101 | reverse complement strand
GAACTCAGCAGTGAAACGATGCATCGCCGATGGTAGTGTGGGGTTTCCCCATGTGAGAGTAGGTCATCGTCAAGATTAAATTCCGAAACCCCTATCTGCTGACGCAGGTAGGGGTTTTGTTTTTGCCTGCAATAAAAAGCTTTGGCCAAAAAAGGATGACCTGTAAAGGTCATCCTTTTTTGGAATCCAGGCCCTTAAGCCTCGGGTACTGGGCAGCTCAAATCCCCTTCCTTGCACTTGAGGTAGATCTTGAATGCCTCGACCCGGGCTTTAGTCTGGGCGGTGATGCAGTTGCTGTAGATCAGCGGATAGACGCTACCGCCCTCGACCCCGGAGGCGGAGAAATTGCATTCGGCATCACGGAAACCTATCCAGGCACGCTGCGCCTTGACCAGCATTTGCTTGGCCTCCGGATTGTCCTTCAGGCGTGCTGTGATCTGTTTGTACAAGCTGTTCAGCTCGTTGTCGGCAGCCTTATTTTCTTTGGCTGCGCATTGGTTCATTTCGCCTTGAGTGCTGACGTCGGAGCAGTCGGCGGCTTGGGCTGCGGTGACGAATAGCAGCGGCGTCAGGGCCAGAAACAAGCGTGGGGGCATGTTTGGTCTCTCCTTGAGGGGGTTGAAAACGCCGGAGGAGTTTACATCGCTCCATGCAGTTTTAAAGAAGGTGATCCTGATACAACTTTCTGGTTGGCCTTGTGGTCTTACAAGCCTACTGTTGAAACACAGGAGGTGACTCATGCATTCATCCGATCGCATTGAAAGAAAGATCCTGCTCAAGGCTCCGCGCTCTCATGTCTGGCGAGCCCTAGCCAATGCCGAAGCTTTCGGCCAATGGTTCGGTGTCGCCCTTGAGGGGAAACGGTTTGTGGCAGGGGAGCGTACTCAGGGGCAAATCACTTATCCAGGTTACGAACACCTCATTTGGGACGTAGCGGTGGAGCGGGTGGAGCCCGAGCGGGTGTTCTCGTTTCGCTGGCATCCTTACGCTGTCGAGCCGCAGGTGGATTACTCTCAAGAGTCTGAAACTCGGGTGCAATTCGAACTCGAAGACGTGGATGGCGGCACCTTGCTCAAAGTCGTGGAGTCGGGTTTCAACAACATTCCCGAGGCTCGTCGGCTCAAAGCTTTTCGCATGGACAGCCGTGGCTGGGATGAGCAGATGGCCAACATTGAAGCCTTCCTGAGCAAGTCTTGATTGGGGACTACTGAGGACTAAGGGTTTTCGGAGGGAGTGGTATAGCGAATGTCTTACACGAGATGGTAGCTATGTCGTCTATTTCGTTTTGGATCCGAGGCGTAATCTAGCCTCATCCACTGAAGCACAGGAAGTGCTCAGGATCAGGGACGATCGACCTTGCAAGGAACGCTATCGACAGGGAGTCGTAATGGTCTTGGAAAAACCCGCTTCGGCGGGTTTTTTTTCGCCCGCAAAAAAACTGGGACGGTCCTATAGCGAAACGCTTACACACCGTTGCTGCGTTCTCGTCTTTTTCCAAGACGCCGGTGGGCCTAATCTATGTTCATCCACTGAGTACAGGGAGTGCTCGGGGTCATGGATGATTGGACCAGGCATGGAATGCCGGACAGGGAGTCAAATTGGTCCTCAAAAAACCCGCTTAGGCGGGTTTTTTTTCGTCTGTGAAAAAGTGGCCTGATCATGCCAGGCGCCGGGTCATGGTGCGGTCGGCACCATCGGCAGCCAAGGTCTGGCCTCCCGGCGTCCGATCCGTACCATCAGCGGCCACAGGCTGCTGGTAATCGCCAGCCTGGGTAAAGAAACGGTCTTGTTGCAGGCTCGGCAAGGCAAACGCACTGGCGCTCAGGGCGAAGGTGGTAGCGGCGATCAAGGTGTTGAGCGTTTTCATGGTAAAGACTCCGGTCATATCAAAGGTTGAGTGCCGGGTCGTTCAGATGTCGTGATCTGCTGAACCCGCTGCAGCGGCGACGGTTGTCTTGCTGCATGGGTTCAGATTAGGGGCGAGGCGGGGGCGGGCGTTAGACGGATACTGTCCTGGTTTTGCCTGATCCTGTTTGTGTGCAGGATCAGGCGCTACTGGCTTGCAGCGCCTGGGCACGCAAACGAGCGATATCCTTGCTTGGGGAGGCGCCAAATAGACGGCTGTATTCACGGCTGAACTGCGAAGGGCTTTCATACCCCATCTTGTAACCGATTGACGAAACGTCGCTGCTCTCTGCCAACAGCAACCGTCGGGCTTCCTGCAAGCGCAGTTGTTTCTGGTATTGCAGTGGGCTCATGGCGGTCACGGCTTTGAAGCGGTGATGCAGCGCCGAAGGGCTGAGATTGATCATTTGTGCCAGGCTGTCGATGCTCAGCGGTTCGGTGTAATGGGTATTGAGCCACTCGATGGCACGGCTGATGCGATGGGTCTGGGTGTCGGGAATGGCGATTTCGTGCAAGCGCTGGCCTTGGGTGCCACGCAGCAGCCGGTAGAAAATCTCCTGTTGGACCAACGGCGCGAGGGTGGTGATATCGTCCGGGCTGTCCAACAGCCGCAACAAGCGCAACAGCGCGTCGAGTAATGGCGCATCGATACGGTCCAGGAACAACCCGCGTCCGGTTCTTTCGGCCGGCACGCCGATAGGGCTGGCGTCGGTAATCAGGCGGCAGATCTGAGTCGGGTCGATATCGAGGCGGATGCACAGGTAGGGGCGCTCCGGGCTGGCTTCAATTACCTGGCCGGCCAGTGGCAGGGTCACCGAGACGACCAGATAATTGAGCGGGTCATACACGTAGCATTCGTCCGCCAAGCGTACTTCCTTGCGTCCCTCGATAATCACGCATAAACCAGGCTTGTGCACGGTGTGCAACGCCCCGGTTGTCTGGTCACTACGGATCAGGTGCAAGGCCTCGATGGCCGTAGGATGGACGCCGTATTCCGGCGCAAAGCGCTTCATCAGGCTCGCCAGTTCGGTGCGGCGCTGGCTGACGCCGTCGTTTGGCGCAATGTGGATGGACGTGGATACCGACATGCCGATCAATCTCCCAGGCCAAATTGAGTGGACCGCGCTAGTAAAGCCGATTGCGCGACTGTCGGCCAGAGTCGGTTTTATCGCTACAGGATCGTGCAAGTGCGCAGGAGGATCCGGCTAACCCAGGCCTCGGTCGGTTCCCTAATCTGGACCTGTCAAAGCGCTCCCACCGGGGCAACACATCCAGACGAGGCAACCATCATGTCCGATATTCAAAACAAAGTAGTGGTCATCACCGGCGCCAGCAGCGGGATTGGTGAAGCAGCGGCGCGGTTGCTCGCGGCTCGCGGTGCTCGTGTCGTGCTTGGCGCCCGGCGCATCGATCGTTTGCAAACGCTGGTGCAAGAGCTCGAAACCATTGGCCAGCAGGCGGTCTGCAAAGCTGTCGACGTGACCCGCCGCGAGGATGTCCAGCAACTGATAGACTTTGCTGTCGAGCGATTCGGTCGGGTCGACGTGATCATCAACAATGCCGGGGTCATGCCGCTCTCCAAGCTCGAGGCGCTGAAAGTCGAGGAGTGGGACCGCATGATCGACGTCAACCTCCGTGGCGTACTCCACGGCATCGCCGCCGGCCTGCCGCTGATGCAGCGCCAGCGCAGCGGGCAGTTCATCAACATCGCGTCCATCGGTGCCTACGCCGTCAGCCCGACTGCCGCGGTGTATTGCGCCACCAAGTTTGCTGTTCGGGCGATTTCCGAGGGCTTGCGCCAGGAAGTCGGGGGAGATGTGCGCGTGACGGTGATTTCCCCTGGCGTGACCGAATCGGAACTGGCCGAGAGCATTTCCGATGAAGGTGGACGTGCTGAAATGCGCGAGTTCCGCAGGATCGCCATTCCGGCCGAAGCCATCGCCCGGGCGATCGCCTACGCCATCGAACAACCAGCGGATGTGGACGTCAGCGAACTGATCGTGCGACCCACCGCCAGCCCGTTTTAAACCACGTTTTACCTGACAGGAGATGTCTCATGAGAAAGGCCTTTGGAGACCAGGACAAATTTGTCGGCCTGTGGGTGACGGCCGATGGCGTGATTCGCCATCGACTGCTGCCGGGCGGACGCTATGACGAAGCGCGAGGTTTGCATGAAAGCGCTTACCAGGGCGACTACTGGTTGCAGGACGAGCATATCGAATATCACGACGACACCGGTTTCACCGCCGATGGGGATTTTCGTGAGGGTGTGCTGTATCACGCGGGGATGGTGTTGTATCGCCAGGAGGTGCGATGAGTCCACGGTTGGCTGTGTGGGAGCAGCTTTGCTCCCACAGCACAGCACAGCACAGCCATGCCTGGTTGGGACTTTGCGTTACGCCAGGCCCAACCGCGCCGCAGCACGCTGGGCGATCTGGGAGCGCACCCGGAGCGACTCGGCGGTACGCCGCTGGGCTTCTTCCAAGACGCGCGTTGGTGCGGTCTCCGGGCTACCGGCGTTGAACGGCGGGGCAGGGGCGTATTCGAGCTGCAGTTGGACCCGTTCGGCGGTGTCCTGGTCGAACAGTTCGGCTGCCAGGGTCAAGGCAAAATCGATCCCGGCCGTGATGCCGCCGCCGGTGATCAGGTTGCCATCGCGGACCACGCGATCCTTGACCGGTGTTGCGCCCAGGGTTTGCAGCAGGCTGTGATAGGCCCAATGGGTGGTGGCGCGTTTGCCTTGCAACAGGCCCGCCGCACCGAGCACCAGCGAACCGGTGCACACTGAAGTGATGTACTTCGCCTCGGCGGCCTGTCGCTTGATGAAGGCCAGCGTCTGCTCGTCTTCCATCAGGGGCCCGACACCGGTCCCGCCGGGGACGCAGATCACGTCGAGCTTCGGGCAGTCCTCGAACGTGGTGGTGGGCAGCAACACCAGCCCGGTGCTGGCAGTGACCGGCACCAGGTCCTTCCAGATCAGGTGGACCTTCACGTGTGGCAACGAGGCCAGTACGTCATAAGGGCCGGTCAGGTCCAACTGCTGGACTTGGGGAAATAACAGCAAACCGATCTGCAGCGTCATGTCGCGTGCTCCTTTGGATGATGCCCGAGGGGTGGACGGTTTTACTTTAGATCCGTAGGATCTGGCGTATACGCCAATAAACCCACGAATCACGCCAATATGCCCAACCCACCGAAAACCGTTCATGTACTGGCCTTCGCCAACGTGCAAGTGCTGGATGTCACCGGGCCCTTGCAGGTGTTTGCCTCGGCCAACGACCTGGCTCGCCAGCAAGGCGTGCCGTTGCCCTACACGCCCAAGGTTATCGCGGTGGGTGGTGGGTCGGTGATGTCCTCGGCAGGGTTGGCGTTGTTAGCCGAGCCGCTGCCGAGCGAAGGCAGCGACACGCTGTTGATTGCCGGTGGTTGGGGTGTGTACGAAGCGGCGCAGGATCCGGCGCTGGTGGCCTGGGTCAAGGAGCAGGGTTTACGTTCGCGAAGGGTGGCGTCGGTGTGCACCGGGGCGTTCCTGCTGGCCGCCAGCGGTTGGCTGGACGGGCGGCGCGTGGTGACCCACTGGACCCGTTGCGAACAACTGGCCGAGCAGCATCCGCAGTTGCGGGTCGAACCCAACCCGATTTTCATCAACGATGGCCCGGTCTGGACCTCGGCCGGGGTCACGGCCGGCATCGACCTGGCCCTGGCGCTGGTGGAGGAAGACCTGGGCCGCGCGGTGGCGCTGGAAGTCGCCCGGCAGCTGGTGGTGTTCCTCAAGCGTCCCGGTGGGCAATCGCAGTTCAGCGTGACCTTGTCGCTGCAAAAGCAGGGCAGTCGGTTTGATGACCTGCATGCCTGGATCGCCGAAAACCTCACCCGTGACCTGGGCCTGTCGAGCCTGGCCGCCGAGGTCGGCATGAGCGAACGCAGCTTTGTGCGGCACTACCGCGCCGACACCGGCCAGACCCCGGCGCGGGCGGTGGAGTTGCTTCGCGTGGAAACCGCTCGCCGCCTGTTGTCCGACACCGCTGTATCGATCAAGCGGGTGGCGGTGCAATGTGGCTTCGGCAGTGAGGAAACCTTGCGCCGCAGCTTTTTGCGGGCCATGGGGGTGACGCCCCAGGCCTATCGCGAGCGGTTCGCCGTCAGCCCTCAAGCAGATCCAGCAATGCCTTGAGCGTGGCCTCGGGGGCTTCCTGTGGGATGTTGTGGCCAACACCGGCCAGCACTCGGCGCTCGTAAAAGCCGCTGAAATGCTCGGCGTCTTCATCGTGTTCCGACGCTGGCCCCACGCCGTCGTCGGCACCGCACAGGGAAATGCTCGGTACGCTGATGGTCGGCTGTGCCGCCAGCTGTTCCTCCATCCACTCCAGCGTCGGGTCGCCCGGTGCGTACATGAAGCGATGACGGTAGGAGTGGATCACCACGTCGACGAAGTCCGGGTTGTCGAACGACGCGGCGCTGAGGGGATACCGTTCGGCGCCACGTTTCCAGGTCGGTGACCACAGGCGCCAGAGCAACTCACACAGTTCACGTCGGTTCTGGGTCAGGCCCTCGACACCCCGCGCGGTGTGGAAATAGTACTGGTACCACAGGCGATGTTCGGTTTCCGGGGCCAGTGGCTGCTTGGATCGTGGAATGTCCTGCAGGTTGTAGCCATCGCCAGTCACCAGGCAGCGAACGCGCTCGGGCCACAGCGCCGCGACGATACACGCCGCCCGACCACCCCAGTCGTAGCCGCACAGCGCCGCTTGAGGGATGGAGAGTACGTGCATCAGATCCAGCAGGTCCTGGGCCAGGGCCGCTTGCTGGCCGGAGCGCAGGATCGCCGGGTTGTTGAACCGGGTCGGGCCATAGCCGCGCAGGTAGGGCACGATGACCCAATATCCACGCTGAGCCAGGGCTGGTGCGACTTCATCGAAAGCCCTGGGATCGTAAGGAAAACCGTGCAGCAGGATGATGGGTTCGCTGCTGGCGGGACCGTGTTCTTCGTAGGCGATGCGCAACAGCGGCGTCACGGCGAAGTTGACCTTGGGATTGAGGTTCATGTTGGCCTCCGACATTGCCCGGTTGCGCTCAGGCGGGTTCCTGGTTCACGTATTTGGCCCGGTCCGGCGTGAACGTCACAATCATGTTTGTGCCGGAGCAAGTCAGGGTGCGCTCCTGGGTCAGATCGATGTCCAGGTCTTCACCGCGCAGGCCCTGCCATTGGGCGAGGTACTTGAGACAGCCGAATTTTTCGTTTTTCTTCAGGCTGCGGCTGACGCCACCTTTCCAGCCCAACACCGGCAACTCACCGGCCAGGCAGCGTTGCGCCAGTTCGGGAAACTTCACCGCGCGCTCGCGGCCGATTTCCCAGCATTTGATCAGGCCCCGGTCCTGGCCCTCCCAGAGGTCTTCGCGGGTCAGGCCTGTTCGGGGTGGGGTGGTGATGGGGCGTTTGATATGGGGCATGTCAGGTCCTTGGGTCGGGTTTTTATCGGGCAGCTCCGCTGCACCCGTGAGAGCATCGATCTTAGGAGGGGTTTGGGGGGCTGGCAACTCGAAACGCTGTGTAACGATAAATGGGGCCGCAGGAGCAGGTAGGAGCTGGTAGGAGCTGTCGAGTGCAACGAGGCTGCGATCTTTCCCCTAACACTTGAATCCCAAGCGAAAGATCAAAAAAACGTCCGAACGCGGCCCGAGCCTTCACCAGCGCCTACAGAGCCCAGCGGGAGCAAGCTCCCTCGCCACAGGGACTGTGTTCAGTCTGAAGGGCAACTCAGCTCACGGCTGCCAATGAGTTTTCTCCCCGCTCAACTTGCGATCCAGAAAGCTCGCCGCGCTGATCAGCGCAAGATGGGTCAGGGCTTGGGGAGTGTTGCCCAAGTGGTAGCCGTGGCTGTCGAATTCTTCGGCGTACAGCCCCAGCGGGTTGGCGTAGCGCAGCAGTTGTTCGAATTCCAGCTGGGCTTTTTCCACGCGGCCGGCGCGGGCCAGGCATTCCACGTACCAGAACGAGCAGGCCGCGAATGAGCCTTCGATGCCGCTGAGGCCGTCGATGGGGCTGTCGTCGTTGCGGTAGCGATAGACCATGCCGTCGCGCACCAGGTTTTTTTCGATGGCATCAAGTGTCGAGAGCCAGCGCGGGTCGCGGGCGCTGACGAAGCGCACCAGCGGCATCAACAGCATCGAACCGTCCAGGGCGGTGCTGCCCAGGCGCTGGATGAAGTGCTGGCATTCGTCGTTCCAGAAATTTGTCCAGATGTCTTGGTAGATAGCCTGGCGGGTCTTGTCCCAGCGGACGAACGGGGCGGGTAGGGAGCGTTTTTCGGCCAGGCGGATGGCGCGGTCGACGGCGACCCAGCACATCAGCCGCGAATGCAGGAAATGCTGCTTGTCGCCGCGCATTTCCCAGATACCCACGTCGTTGTTCTGCCAGACCTTGCACACCTGGTCGACCACCTCGACAGTGTGTTTCCAGCCTTGATGGGAGATGGCTTCGCCGTATTTGTTGACCAGGTACACCGCGTCCATCAGCTCGCCGAAAATGTCCAACTGCACTTGTCTGTAGGCCAGGTTGCCGATGCGTACCGGCCGCGCGTTGCCGAAGCCGCTCAGGTGTGGCAGCTCGGTTTCCGGCAATTCCAGCCTACCGTCCTGGCCGTAGAGGATGTTGAGTTTGATCGGCTGGCCACGGCAGTCGCTGACCCGACCGCGCAGCCAGCGCATGTAGGCGTTGGCTTCTTCGACGAAGCCCAGGCGCATGAACGCGTAGACGGTGAACGAGGCGTCGCGGATCCAGGTGTAGCGATAATCCCAGTTGCGCTCACCGCCGCGAGTTTCCGGCAGGCCGAAGGTGGCGGCGGCAAGGATGGCGCCGTGTTTGCGCGAGGTCAGCAGCTTCAGCGCCAGGGCCGAGCGGTTGACCACTTCCCGCCAGCGTCCCCGGTAGGTGGACTGGGCGATCCAGCCGCGCCAGAACGCCAGGGTGCGTTCCAGGCAAATCGCGCTGACATCATCCTGAAGGCGCGGGTCGTCGATGCCACCCAGCAGGAATTCGGCGCTCTGGCCTTGCGCCAGGGTGAACTCGGCCGTCGCCGCATTGCCGTCCAGCGTCATGGGCTGGTCGGAGCATAAGCGCAGGCTCGGTTGCCCCGGCGCCTCGAAACAGATGTGGGCAGCGTCCTGGCGCGCAGTGGTGGCGGCCCGGGCGTAGTCATGCCGCACGGCGCAGCGCATGCGAAACGTCGCGCTGCCGACGGTCATGTGCACTTTGCGCATCAGCAGTGGCAAATCATCCTCGCTGTCGCCGATGGGCAGCAGGTCGGTGACTTCCACCACGGCGCCGTCGCTCAGCCAGCGGGTTTGCAGCACGTTGGTGTCGGGCAGGTAGAGCTGCTGGCGACGGGCATTCGGCAGGTCCGGGGCCAGTTGAAAAATACCCGCTTCGGGCGTATCCAGCAGCGAACAAAAGATCGACGGGCTGTCGAATTCCGGCCAGCAGAAAAAGTCGACACTGCCTCGGTCATTGACCAGCGCAGCGCTGCGCATGTCGCCGATGATGCCGTGGTTCTCGATAGGGCTTTGTGGTTCGTGATCGTTAACCATTGTCGCGGAACCTCGGATAAAGGTTCATCCCGCCATCAATGAACAGTGTGGTGCCCACCACGTAATCGGACAAGTCCGAGGCCAGCCAGAGCACCGCGTTGGCGACGTCCTCCACATCGCCGACGCGACCGTAAGGAATCAGCTCCAACAGTTTCTGCTCCTGCGCGCCCTCGGTGGCGTCCCGGTTGATGGCCGTGCGGATGGCGCCGGGAGCGATGCTGTTGATGCGGATGCGCTGGTGGCTGGTTTCCTGGGCCAGGCTCTGCATCAGCAGATCGACACCGCCCTTGGACGCGGCGTAATTGGCGTGGCCCGCCCAGGGAATGCGCTGGTGCACCGAACTCATGTGGATGATCTTGCCAGCGGCCCGGGACACGCCTTGGCGAATGCCCTGGCGGGTGAAGATCCGCAGGGCGGCGCGAGCGCAGAGGAACTGGCCAGTGAGGTTGGTGCCGATCACGGTGTTCCAGTCTTCCAGGCGCATGTCGACGGTGGCGGCGTCTTTTTGCAGGCCGGAGTTGGCGACCAGGATGTCCAGCGAGCCAAACGCTTCAAGGGTCTGGGCGAACAGCCGCTCGACGTCCGGCTCCTTCGACACATCGGCACCGACGGCGATGGCGTGGCCGCCGTTGGCGTTGATTTCACGGGCCAGCGCTTCGGCCGGGCCGGCGCTGGAGTGGTAGTTGATTACCACCGCGGCACCGGCGTCTGCCAACGTCCTGGCCGAAGCCGCACCAATGCCGGAACTGGCGCCGGTGACCAGGGCAACCTGTCGGGCGAGGGATATCTGCATGGTCTAGCACCTTGAACGGGGGGCCTTACCTGCTGACTGGCGTGAGGTGGGTGGAGTTCATTTGGGTGATGTAGGAGCTGCCGGAGTGAAGCGAGGCTGCGATCTTTTCCCAGACACTTGAGTCTCAAGCGAACGATCAAAAGATCGCCGGCTGCGCAAGCTCCTACACAGCCCGGGGGGAGCAAGCTCTCCCTCGCCACGAAAGCGGTGTTCGGCTGTTACCACCCCCGCCCCGAATTGACCCAGAAATTCACCGACAAAGAGGTGGACACCGACTCCACCTGATGGAACCAACCTTCAGGTAAAAACAGCAAATCCCCAGCCTCCAGCGTCACGCGCATGAAGGCCACGTCGCGGGCGTGGGGGAAGCGCTGGTAGTCCGGCGCGTCCGGGTTGAAATCACAGCCGTCCAGCCCGCCTTGGGGCGCCGTGGACCAGGTGCCCAGGGCTGCGCGGTGGTGAGGCGCGGCGAGAGTAAAGGTTTTCTGGCCCCAGACCTGGGCGAACAGGTTGTCGGTGTCGTCGCGGTGCAGCGGCGTCAGGGTGCCCTTGGGGCCGATCCAGATGCGCGGTGGGATGAACAGCGAGCGGTCGAAGTAGGGCGGGTACTTGATCTGCTCCATCAGTTGCGCCGGCAGGATGTTGTTGCCCATGTAGGCCGGTGGTTCGCCGTCGGCGCCCTTGGTCGCCGGGCTGTCGAGGGAGGCGATGAAGTCGGCCATGGAGGTGGAGCGAAAATCCCGCTCGGTGGAGAAGGTCTTCTTCACGTAGTCACCGTGGCGGGTGATGCCTTGCAGTTCGGCAAAATGCACCAGGGACTCTTCGCGGCTGAGCTTGAACAACGGCCAGTCCTGCAAGGCATTGCTGATGACCAGTGGAATGCCGTGGGGCAAATAGCGCCCTTGAAACTCCTGCACCGACAGCCCGCTGCGAGGCCGACGCTCCACGCTGCGCTGGGTCGGCAGACTGGCGGTGAGTTTTTCGCTGAAGCGCGACGGCGTGGGGTAGCGCTTGTTCATGTCAACCTTTTCCACCACGCCACCGCCATGTCGGACATGATCGATGATCTGCGGCAGCAACGTCGCCAGGCCCATGTTGCCGCCGATCTTCAGGCGCCCGCTGGCGAACAGTTCCTCGACATTGGCCAGGCCGGCCATGATCCCGAGGAAGTCTTTTTCCGCCACCTCGATGGTGACGTCGGGGCTGGTGTGGCGGCCGGCCTGGGTGCGACTGCCGGCCTTGACCTCGGACCAGTACGCCTGGTGCGGGCCGAACACGAATTGGAAGACGCCTTCGATACCAACGGCGTGGGCATTGGCGAACAGCTCGCCCAGGATGGTTTGCAGGTCCACGGCGGTCACTCTTGCGGGTTTTTGGTCTTAGCAGGTAACGAGGGCCTGGATCAGAAATTTAGCTCCCATCGCTGCGTCATCGACCGTTGCCCTAGCGCGTCGCGACCATGAACACCCGGGGAAACGGCAGCAGTACCGTCCCATCGTCCAGGGCGGGATAAACCTGTTCGATCGCCTTGAGGTAGCGGGCCAGGTACTGCTCGCGTTGCGCCTCGTCCAGCCGCTCGAGAAACGGCCGCAAGGCGCTGCCCTTGAACCATTCCACCACGCCAGCGGCACCGCCGGCCAAGGGGTGATGGTAGGTGGTGCGCCACACATCGACGCGGCTGCAGTGGGGCTTGAGGATCGAGTAATAGGCTCTGGCATCCGCCATCTCAGTACGCGAATCAGCCGCCCCGGCCAGTTGGCTGGCCCAAGGCCCGTTGACGGCGATTTCCCGCATCAAGCGGTGGGAGGGCTGGTGCAGGTTGTCGGGCATCTGGATTGCCAGGCTGCCACCGGGAGCGAGCTTGCCCACCAGCGAGGGCAGCAGGGTGGCATGGTCGGGCAGCCATTGCAGTACCGCGTTGGCGAAGATCACGTCGAACGGCCCAGGTTCATCCCATCGGCCGATGTCGGCGGTGTCGAATGCCACGGCGGGCAGGCGTTTGCGTGCGGCGTCGACCATGTCGCTGGAACTGTCCAGGCCGCGCACCGTGGCGCTGTTGAAATGTTCCACCAACAGTTCGGTGGAATTGCCCGGGCCGCACCCCAGGTCGATCACTGAACGGGCCTGTGTGGGAGCAATGGCGGCGAGCAGGTCCCGGGCCGGACGGGTGCGTTCCTGTTCGAAGGTAACGTATTGTTTGGCGGACCAGCTCATGGCGTTCTCCTGTGTGGGGGAGTGAGTCGAGGTATCGCCAGTATAAGGTCGGGTGGGAAGATGAACCGCGTTATCGTTCATCGCGGGCAAGCCTTGCTCCGGCAAGGTGCCGTCATCTCGTAGCGAACGTCACGGTTTTGACTAAATCGGTGGGTTACGATCTCGTTATCTTCCTCACACGACCGATCGGAGAAAACCGCAGTGACCCAATTGACCTTGCTGTGCCTGCCTTATTCTGGCGCCAGCGCGATGGTGTACAGCCGCTGGCGGCGCAAGTTGCCGCAATGGCTGCATGTGCAACCGGTGGAGCTGCCGGGTCGCGGGGCGCGCTTTGACGAGCCGCTGCACACCGATGTGGGGCCGTTGGCGATGCAGTTGGCACGGGAGCTGTCCGCGACGCTCCAGGCGCCTTACGCCTTGTTCGGTCATAGCCTGGGCGCGCTGCTGGCCTGCGAGATCGGCCATGCCCTGCGAGAGCTCGGTTGCCCGGAACCGGTGGCGCTGTTTGCGTCCGGCACCGCGGCGCCGACGATGCGGGCCGACTACGACCGCGGTTTCGCCGAGCCGAAAACCGACGCTGAACTGATCGAGCAACTGCGCACCCTCAACGGCACCAGCGAAGAGATTCTGGCCAATGAAGAGCTGATGGCCCTGACCTTGCCGATCCTGAGGGCCGACTTCCTGCTGTGCGGACGTTTCCAGCCACGCCTGCGACCACCGCTCAACTGCCCGGTACACGTGCTCGGCGGCACGACTGACAAGGCCACCACGGAGCAATTGATTGGCTGGCGCCAGGAAACCACGGGCAGCTTTTCGGTGGACATGCTGGCCGGTGGGCACTTCTTCATTCATGAGCACGAGGCCAAGGTGCTGCGGCTGATCAAGGATCAGTTGAGCGTGCATCATCGGCGGCACGGGTTGGCCATCAGCGCCTGATCTGCGGATTCCAGAGCGGTTCATCGGTCCCTGTAGGAGCTGCCGAAGGCTGCGATCTTTTGATTTTGATCTGCTGATCTTTCGCTCGGGACTCAATGGGCAGGGGAAAGATCGCAGCCTCGTTGCACTCGTCAGCTCCAACATTCCCAAACGCTAATTTTTCCGGTCTGCATTCGTTTCATAGGGACGACTTGCCTTTGTGCCTTGTGCCCACTGATTCCGGATACCCCAGAAATGAATGCTGAAGACGCCTTGAAACTTGCTCGCCGGTTTATCGGGTTGCCCCTGGAAAAGCGCCGGATGTTCCTGGCCGCGCTGGACAAGGAGGGCGTGGAGTTCAGCGGTTTCCCCATCCCCCAGGGCGTCGAGGCCGAGGATCGCCAGGCGTTGTCCTATGCCCAGCAACGCATGTGGTTTCTCTGGCAGCTGGAGCCCGACAGCGGCGCCTACAACCTGCCGGGAGCGGTGCGGCTCAAGGGCGCGTTGAGCCTGCCGGCGCTGGAACAAGCCTTCGCCAGCCTGGTGGCCCGTCACGAAACCTTGCGCACGGTATTCCAGCGCCAGGCCGACGACAGTCTCTTGCAAGTGCCGACCGGTGCGCCGCTGATGATCGACCAGGTGGACTTCAGCACCTTGCCGGCAGCCGAGCGCGAGCAAGCGGTGCGTCGGGCTGCCGAGGAACAATCACTGCGACCCTTCGATCTGTCCAGCGGCCCCTTGCTGCGGGTCGAACTGCTCAAGCTCGATGATCAGGAGCACGTGCTGCTGCTGACCTTGCACCACATCGTTTCTGATGGCTGGTCGATGAATGTGCTGATCGACGAATTCATCCGCTGCTACGACGCCCATGAAGCGGGCGTGGCGCCGCAACTGGTCGATTTGCCGATCCAGTACAGCGACTATGCCCTGTGGCAGCGGCGCTGGCTGGAAGCGGGCGAGCTGCAGCGCCAACTCGATTACTGGCAAGCGCAGCTGGGCGACGAACATCCGCGACTGGAGCTGCCTATCGATTATCCACGCCCGGCACTGCCGAGCTATCGCGGTCGCCGCCTGGAGCATGTGGTGGACGCCGCGCTGGTCGAGCAACTGCGCGGCGTTGCCCGCCAGCATGGGGTCACGTTGTTCATGCTGCTGCTGGGGACTTTCAATATCCTGCTGCACCGCTATACCGGGCAAGACGACTTGCGGGTCGGTGTCCCGATCGCCAACCGCAACCGTCGGGAAATCGAAGGGCTGATCGGTTTCTTCGTCAACACCCAGGTATTGCGGGTGAAACTGGATGGCCAGACCCGTCTCGGCGACCTCTTGCGTGACATCAAGGAAACCGCCCTTGGCGCCCAGGCCCACCAGGACCTGCCCTTCGAACGGTTGGTCGAGGCGCTGAAACTTGAGCGCAGCCTGAGCTACAACCCATTGTTCCAGGTGATGTACAACCACCAGCCGGAAGTGGCCGACGTCACCACGCTGAAAGTGGGCAGCGGTCTGGAGTTGGGCGTCATCGAGTGGGAAACCCGCAGCACCCAGTTCGACTTGAGCCTGGACACCTACGAAAAGGGCGAGCACTTGCATGCGGCGTTCACCTACGCCAGTGACTTGTTCAACCCCGACACCATCGAGCGCATGGCTCGGCACTGGACGCTGCTATTGCGCAACATCGTCAACGATCCGCAGCAGCGCGTCGGCGAGCTTGCGTTGTTGGCGCCGGCCGACTATCGGCAGGTGGTGACAGAGTGGGCGCGCCACGACACGACCTGGCCGAGTGAGCGCCCGGTGCATGAACTGTTCGAGGCCCAAGCTCAACGTAGCCCGGACGCCATTGCCTTGATCTGCGATGGACAGCGATTGAGCTATGGCCAGCTCAATGCCCGATCCAACCGCCTGGCGCGCACATTGGTGGCGGCGGGGGTCGGTCCTGACGTGCTGGTGGGCATCGCCGTCGACCGGAGCCTGGACCTGGTGGTGGCCATTCTTGCCGTGCTCAAGGCCGGCGGTGCCTACGTGCCGCTGGACCCCCAGTACCCGGTGGATCGCCTTCGATTCATGATCGAAGACAGCGCCAGCCGTTTGCTCCTGAGCCAAAGCCATTTGCTTGAACGGCTGCCGGTGCCTGACGGCGTGCGTTGCCTGTGCCTGGATCAGGCCGAGTCCTGGGAAAGCGCTGAGCCAGGCAACCTGCAACGCAAGGTGTGGACCGACAGCCTGGCCTACGTCATGTTCACCTCCGGCTCGACCGGGCGGCCGAAAGGCGTCGGTATCAGTCATGGCGCGTTGAGCAAGCATGCGTTTGCCTCGCAGTACTATTACGGCTTGAACAGCGCCGACTGCGTGCTGCAATTCGCGACGTTCAACTTCGATGCCTTTAGCGAGCAGTTGTTCGGCCCGCTGACCTGCGGCGCCTCGGTGGTACTGCGCGGCAACGAGGTATGGGACAGCGAAACCCTGTACCGCCAGATCGTCGAGCAGGGCATCACGGTCATGGACTTGACCACCGCCTACTGGAACATGATCGCCAAGGAGTTCGCCGCTGTCGGGCCGCGTGACTATGCGGCGCTGCGCCAGGTGCACAGCGGGGGTGAAGCCATGCCGCCCGAAGGCGTGCAGGCCTGGCGTCGGGCTGGGCTGGAGCAGGTCAGGCTGCTCAACACCTACGGCCCGACCGAAGCCACGGTCACGGCCACCACCCTCGATTGCAGCGACTACGTCTTCAATCGCCGGCCGCTGCCGCTGACCCTGCCCATTGGTCAACCGCTTCCAGGCCGGCATACCTATCTGCTCGATGCGCACCTGGCGCCCACGCCGGTGGGGGTGACCGGTGAGCTGCTGATTGGCGGCGAGCTGCTGGCGCGTGGCTACTTTCAGCGCCCGGCCTTGACCGCCGAACGTTTCATCCCCGATCCGTTCTCCGCTAGCGGTGCGCGCCTGTATCGCACCGGTGACTTGGCACGCTTCAATGCCTTGGGCGAAATCGAATACGTGGGCCGCGTTGACCATCAAGTGAAGATCCGCGGCTTGCGCATCGAGCTGGGCGAGGTCGAAGCACGCTTGTTGGAACTGGCGGCGGTCAGCGAAGCCGTCGTACTGGCGGTGCAGGGGGGCAGCAGCCTGCAACTGGTGGGTTATGTGGTGCCCAAGGATGCATCGCTGGTGTCGGCTTCGGCTGATGAACAGGGTGCGGCGCGGGAAACCCTCAAAGCGCAACTCAAGGAGCACCTGCCGGACTACATGGTGCCGACCCAGTTGGTGTTCCTTGCGCAATTGCCGCTGAGTCCCAACGGTAAGCTCGACCGCAAGGCCTTGCCGTCAGCGGATGCCAGCCAGCTGCAGCAGGCCTATATCGCCCCCCGCAGCGAACTGGAGCGAGGCATCGCGGCCATCTGGCAGGACGTGCTCAAGCTTGAACAGGTTGGCTTGACCGACAACTTTTTCGAGCTGGGTGGCGACTCGATCATCTCGATCCAGGTGGTCAGCCGCTCGCGGCAGGCCGGGATCCATTTCACCCCCCGTGACCTGTTCCAGCATCAAACCGTGCAAGGCCTGGCGAGCGTCGCGCAACAGGGCGGCAGCGGGCTGCAGATCGATCAGGGGCCGGTCAGCGGCGAGCTGCCGTTGCTGCCCATCCAGCAGGTGTTTTTCGAGGATGCCATTGCCCAGCGTCACCACTGGAACCAAGCCGTCTTGTTGCGCAGCCATCTACCGTTGCGGGCACCAGCGCTGCTGCAGGCCCTCAACGCAGTGTTGGCGCATCACGATGCCTTGCGTTCGCGCTTCGTCGAAACCCCCGTGGGCTGGCGGGCCGAGGGGGCACCGATGGTGGTCGACCCTGAACTGCTGTGGACAGCGGACAACCTGAGCGCCGCTGAGCTGCAAGACCTGTGTGCCAAGGCTCAGTGCAGCCTCGACCTGCACAATGGCCCGCTGCTGCGTGCGGTGCTGGCGAGCATGGCCGATGGCAGCCAGCGTCTGTTATTGGCCGTGCACCACCTGGCCGTGGACGGTGTGTCGTGGCGCATCCTGCTGGAAGATCTGCAACGGGCTTATCAACAGGCCAGCGTCGGCGCCGTCATCAAGCTGCCGGCCAAGACCAGCGCCTACAAGGCCTGGGGCGAACATCTGCAGGCCTACGCCAGCACTGAAAACGTTCAGGCCGAACTGACGTTCTGGCTGCAACAACTGCAAGGCGCGGGAGTGGATCTGCCGTGGGATAACCCCCAAGGCAGCCGGCAAAGCCGTTACGCCAAAGTGCTGCACAGCCGTCTCGACAAAACCCTCACCCAGCAGCTGCTGCAACAGGCACCCGCGGCGTACCGCACCCAGGTCAACGACCTGCTGTTGACCGCCCTGGCGCGGGTGATCTGTCGCTGGACCGGCCACGCCGACACCTTGATCCAGCTCGAAGGCCATGGCCGCGAAGAGTTGTTCAAAGGCGTCGACCTGACCCGTACGGTCGGCTGGTTTACCAGTCTGTTCCCGGTGCGCTTGACCCCGGCCGATGGCGTGGGCGCCGCGATCAAGCAGATCAAGGAGCAACTGCGGGCGATCCCGAACAAGGGCATCGGTTTCGGAGTGCTGCGCTACCTCGGCGACGATGCGGCGCAAGCCTGTCTCAAGGCCTTGCCATCGCCGGGCATCACCTTCAATTACCTCGGCCAGTTCGACAGCAGTTTCGATGCCCGGGAGGGGGCGCTGTTCAGCCCGGCGGGCGAAAGCGCCGGGTCCGAGCAGAGCCTTGATGCGCCATTGGATAACTGGCTGAGTGTCGAAGGCCAGGTCTACGACGGCGAGCTCGACTTGCGTTGGACGTTCAGCCATGAGCAATTCAACGAGGCGACCATCGCCCGTCTGGCCGATGACTATGCCCGCGAACTGGAAGCGCTGATCGGCCATTGCTGCTCGGCCGCCTCCATGGGCACCACGCCGTCGGACTTCCCGCTGGCGCGCATCACCCAGGCGCAGTTGGACGCGATCCCAGTGCCCGCTGCCGCCATCGAAGACATTTATCCACTGTCGCCGATGCAACAAGGCATGCTGTTTCATACCCTGTACGAGCAGGGCACCGGTGCCTACATCAACCAGTTGTGCGTGGATGTCGATGGCCTGGACCCCGAGCGTTTCCGCGCGGCGTGGCAGGCGACCCTGGACGCCCATGAGATCCTGCGCAGCGGCTTCATCTGGCAGGGCGAATTGCAGCAACAGTTGCAGATCATCCACCGTCGTCTGGCGCTGCCCTGCACCGTGCTCGATTGGCGCGAACGCCATGACATCGCCTTGACCCTCAAGGATTTCATTGCCGCTGACCTGGCCAAGGGGTTCGACCTGACCCAGGCCGGACTGCTGCGGGTCACGCTGATTCAACTGAGCGATGAGCGTCATCACCTGATCTTCACCAACCACCATATCCTGATGGATGGCTGGAGCAGCGCGCAGATGCTCGGTGAAGTGCTGCAACGTTATGCCGGTCAACAGCCGCCGCGCCCGGTCAGCCGCTATGCCGATTACATCCAATGGTTGCAGCGCCAGGACGCCGCGCTCAGCGAAACGTTCTGGCGGGCACAACTGGCCGATCTCCAGGAGCCGACTGTACTGGCGAACGCCGCTGCGGCGAGTGGCGAAATACGCAGCGAAAGCGGTCATACGCTCCGGCATTACCACTTGGATGCGTCGGGTACGGGCCGTCTCAACGCGTTCGCCCGCCAGCAGAAAGTCACCCTCAACACCCTGGTGCAAGCGGCTTGGCTGCTGCTGTTGCAGCGCTACACCGGCAGCGACTGCGTGGCGTTTGGCACCACCGTGGCCGGGCGACCGGCGGAGCTGGTTGGCATCGAACAACAGGTCGGCCTGTTCATCAACACCTTGCCGGTGATCGCCAGCTCGCGTCCGGACCAGACCGTCGCGGCCTGGCTGGCCGCCGTACAGGCGCAGAACCTGAGCCTGCGCGAGTTCGAGCACACACCGCTGGCAAGCATCCAGCGCTGGGCCGGGCAGGGCGGGGGAGCGCTGTTCGACAGCCTGTTGGTGTTCGAGAACTTCCCGATTTCCGCGGCATTGCAACACGGCACCGCCCAAGGCGTGGTGTTCGGCGAAGTCGCCAACCAGGATCAGACTCACTACCCGCTGACCCTGGGCGTGACCTTGGGTGAGACGCTGGCGCTGCACATGAGTTTCGACCAGGCGCATTTCAGCGTTGCAACCATTGAGCGCCTGAGTGGGCAACTGCTGCTCTTGCTGGAGCGGTTTGCCGAATCCGCCGAGCGTCGCCTCGGCGAGATTGCCCTGGCCGATGACGAGGAGCACAGGGCGCAACAGGCTGCCAACCACTCGCGGCCCTACCCGACCGACATGGCCGTGCATCAGCGCATCGCCCATCTGGCCGCGCACAAGTCGAACGCTACGGCGGTGATCTTCGATGGCCAGCGCTTCAGCTATGGCGAGATCGACCGGCGGGCCAACCAGTTGGCGCACGCCCTGATTGCCCGTGGCGTGGGGCCGGAAACCCGCGTTGGCGTGGCCCTGCCGCGCAGTGAGGGGGTGATCGTCGCACTGCTGGCGGTGCTCAAGGCCGGCGCGGCCTATGTGCCGCTGGACACCAGCTACCCACGGGAACGCCTGGCCTACCTGATCGAGGATTCCGGGCTGGCGCTGTTGCTCACCGACTCCCGGGTGTCGGCGCAACTGCCGCTGGAAGGCGCCGATCAGGTGCTGGAACTTGATCACCTGGACCTGAACTTGCAATCGGCCAATGCACCTTCGGTCACCGTTGATCCGCAGAACCTCGCCTACGTGATCTACACCTCCGGTTCCACCGGCAACCCCAAAGGCGTGAGCGTGGCCCACGGTCCGCTGGCGATGCACTGCCAGGCCATCGGTGAGCGCTATGAAATGCGCGACAGCGATTGCGAATTCCATTTCATGTCCTTCGCCTTCGACGGTGCCCATGAACGCTGGCTCACCAGCCTGACCCACGGTGCTTCGCTGCTGATTCGTGATGACAGCCTGTGGACCCCGGAACAGACCTACAACGCCATGCGCGAGCACGGCGTGACAGTGGTGGCCTTCCCACCGGTGTACCTGCAACAACTGGCCGAGCACGCTGAGCGCGAGGGCAACCCGCCGAAGGTGCGCATCTACTGCTTCGGCGGCGATGCGGTGCCTAACGCCAGCTTCGAACGGGTCAAACGCGCCCTTGATCCGGACTACATCATCAACGGCTATGGTCCGACCGAAACCGTGGTCACCCCGCTGATCTGGAAGGCCGGCCGCGATGTAGCGTGCGGCGTCGCCTATGCGCCCATCGGCAGCCGCATCGGCGACCGCAGTGCCTACGTGCTCGACGCTGACTTGAACCTGCTGCCCCAGGGCATGGCTGGCGAACTGTACCTGGGCGGCAGCGGCCTGGCGCGGGGTTACCTGAACCGTCCGGGCCTGACGGCCGAGCGTTTTGTCGCCGACCCGTTCAGCAGCAATGGCGGCTTGCTCTACCGCACCGGCGACCTGGTGCGCCAGCGCGCCGATGGCACTTTCGATTACCTGGACCGCATCGACAATCAAGTGAAAATCCGCGGTTTCCGCATCGAACTGGGTGAAGTCGAAGCCAGCCTGCAAGCCCTGGACGGCGTGCGTGAAGCCGTGGTGGTGGCCCAGGAAGGCGCCGCGGGCAGCGGCAAGCGCCTGGTGGCCTATGTGGTGGCCAATGAAACCGTGCAACAGGATTTCGCCGAGCACTTGCGTGACCAGCTCAAGGCGACCCTGCCGGCACACATGGTCCCGGCTTATCTGCTGCTGCTCGACCGCCTGCCGTTGACCCCCAACGGCAAGCTCGACCGCAAGAACCTGCCCAAGCCCGACGTCAGTCAATTGCAGCAAACCTACGTGGCCCCGCGCAGCGCGCTGGAGCAGCAACTGGTGTCGATCTGGCAGGACGTGCTCAAGCTTGCGCAAGTGGGCCTGCGGGACAACTTCTTCGAACTGGGCGGCGACTCCATCGTCTCGATCCAGGTGGTCAGTCGTGCTCGGTTGGTTGGTATGCACTTCACGCCGAAGGACCTGTTCCAGCACCAGACCATCGAGGCCCTGGCCGCCGTGGTACAGACGGGCGCGCCGCTGCAATTGATCGACCAGCAACCCGCGACCGGCGAAACCGCACTGCTGCCGATTCATCAATGGTTCTTCACCCAGCCGATCCCCGACCGCCATCACTGGAATCAGTCGGTGATGCTCAAGCCGACCCAGACGCTGGATGCACAGGCGCTGGAACAGGCCTTGGGCGCACTGCTCGTGCACCATGACAGCTTGCGCCTGGACTTCATCGAGCAGGGCGAACGCTGGACCGCGCGTTACCGTGACGTCGAGGCGCAGGCCGTCGACACGCTGCTCTGGCAAGCCGACGTCGCCGATCTTGCCGCACTGCAAGTGCTGGGCAACCAGGCCCAGCGCAGCCTGCGACTGGAGGGCGGGCCGCTGATCCGCGCACTGCTGGCGAACCTCGCCGATGGCACGCAGCGGCTGTTGCTGATTGTCCATCACCTGGTGGTGGACGGTGTGTCCTGGCGGATTCTGTTCGAAGACCTGCAAAGCGCTTATCGCCAGACCCTCGCCGGCGCGGCGGTGCAACTGCCGGCCAAGACCAGCGCGGTCAACGCCTGGACGGCAGCGTTGCAGGGCTATGCCGCCAGCGCACCCTTGCAGGCCGAACTGGGCTTTTGGCAGCAGCAGTTGCACGGCGCCCCGGCGGGCTTGCCGTGGGACAACCGCCAGGGCGGGCAGCAACATGGCCAAGCCGTGACGATTCGCACGGCACTGGACAAAAACCTCACCCGGCAACTGTTGCAGCAAGCCCCGGCGGCCTATCGCACCCAGGTCAACGACCTGCTGTTGACGGCACTGGCGCGGGTGATGGTGCGCTGGACCGGCGATGACAGTGTGTGGGTGCAGCTCGAAGGCCACGGCCGTGAAGAGCTGTTCGAGCACATCGACCTGACCCGCACGGTCGGCTGGTTCACCAGCCTGTTCCCGGCCCGCTTGACGCCGGTCGCCGATGATATTGGCGCCTCTCTGAAGCAGATCAAGGAACAACTGCGCGCCATTCCCAACAAGGGCATTGGCTTCGGGGCCTTGGCGCACCTGGGCGATGACCTTGCGCGTGAAACCCTGCAGGTCTTGGCGAAACCGCAACTGACCTTCAATTACCTCGGCCAGTTCGACGGCAGTTTCGATGACGCCGCCGATGCCTTGTTCGTGCCGACCACAGAGCGCGGGGGCGAGGAAGTGAACCTGCAAGGTCCGCTGGGCAGCCCGCTGGCCCTTGACGGCCAAGTGTTCGGCGGCGAGCTGGACTTGAGCTGGACCTTCAGCGGCGACCTGTTCAATACCGCGACCATCCAGCGCCTGGCCGATGACTACGTGCAAGAGCTCACTGCGCTCATCGCCCATTGCTGCGACAGCCACAGTGGTGGCGTGACGCCGTCGGATTTCCCTCTGGCGCGGCTGACCCAGGCACAACTGGACACATTGGTCCAAGCCCCCCAGGCCATCGACGACCTCTACCCGTTGTCGCCGATGCAGCAGGGCATGCTGTTTCACTCCCTGCTCGGGCAGGGCGGCGACTACATCAACCAGATGCGCCTCGACGTCGAAGGCGTCGATCCGCAGCATTTCCGCGCGGCCTGGCAAGCCGTGGTCGATGCCCATGACATCCTGCGCAGCGGCTTCTTCTGGCAGGGCGACCTGGAGCAGCCAGTGCAAATCGTCCAGCGTCAGGCCGAGGTGCCGTTCCGTGTGCTCGACTGGAACGGGCGGACGGAGATGGAAGGCGCCTTGCAAGCCCTCGCCGATGAAGAACGAGCCCAAGGCGTGGACCTGACCCAGGCACCGCTGATGCGCCTGGTGCTGGTGCGCACTGGCACGGATCGGCATCACCTGATCTACACCAACCATCACATCCTGATGGACGGTTGGAGCAGCGCGCAGTTGCTCGGCGAAGTGTTGCAGCACTACCGTGGCGACGCGGTAGCACGTCCGGCTGGTCGTTATCGCGATTACATCGCCTGGCAGCAGCGCCAGGACGCGAGCCTCGGCGAAGGGTTCTGGACGCAGCAATTACGCACACTGGATGAGCCGGTGCGTCTGGCCCAGGTGTTTGCGCGCCCGGCGCAGGACGTCTCGGCGAAGCTGTACGGCCATCACCACATGCAGTTGGATGCACAGCAGACCCAACGCCTGGCCGAGTTTGCCCGCGAATCTAAAGTCACCGTCAACACCCTGGTGCAAGCGGCCTGGCTGCTGCTGTTGCAGCGCTACACCGGCAAGGCCAGTGTGGCGTTCGGCGCGACGGTGGCGGGACGGCCGGCGGACCTGGTGGGTGTCGAGGGCCAGATCGGCCTGTTCATCAATACCTTGCCGGTCATTGCCAGTCCGCGTCCGGAACAGGCGCTGAGCGACTGGCTGCACAGCGTCCAGGCGCAGAACCTGGCCTTGCGCGAGTTCGAGCACACGGCGCTGTTCGACATCCAGCGATGGGCCGGGCTGGGCGGCGAAGCGTTGTTCGACAACATCCTGGTGTTCGAGAACTACCCGATTTCCGAAGCCCTGGAGCACGGTGCGCCCGAAGGCTTGCGTTTCGGTGCCGTGGATAACCTGGAACAGACCCACTACCCGCTGACCCTGCTGGTCAGCCTCGGTGCCGAGCTGGCGGTCCAGTTCAGCTACCAGTGCGCCAGTTTCGCCCCGGCCTCGGTCGAGCAGATCGGTGTGTATCTGCGGCGCTTGCTGCTGCAAATGACCGACGGTACCCAACGGCCCTTAGGTGAACTGAGCTTGCTCGACGACGATGAAGCCCGCCAGCACGTGCAAGGCTGGAACGCCACAGCGGCCGATTATCCACAGGTGCGTTGTGTCCATTGGTTGTTCGAGGCCCAGGCCCGCCAAACGCCGGATGCCACCGCGCTGGTGTTCGCTGAACAGGCGCTGAGCTATGCCGAGCTCAACGTTCGGGCCAACCGCCTGGCCCATCGCTTGATTGAACAAGGCGTGGGGCCCGATCGATTGGTTGGGGTCGCGCTGGAGCGTGGCGTGGAGATGATTGTCGCCTTGCTGGCCATCCTCAAGGCCGGTGGCGCCTATGTGCCGCTCGACCCGCAATACCCGGCCGACCGGCTGGCGCACATGATCGAAGACAGCGGCATCGAACTGCTGCTGACCCAAAGTTCGCAGCTCAACCAATTCGCGGCACTCTGTGGGAGCGAGCCTGATCGCGATGGCGGTGGTTCAGTCAATGGTGATGGTGGGTGTGCCGAGGCTATCGCGAGCAGGCTCGCTCCCACAGGAGTTTGCGTTAACACGCTGGTGTTGGATCAGGAGGGTGACTGGCTCGACGGTTATGCCTGCGAGGCGCCGGCGACGCGCCTGGATGAGGAGCACTTGGCCTACGCCATCTACACCTCGGGTTCCACCGGCAAACCCAAAGGCGTGATGGTGCGGCACGGGGCACTGGTGAATTTCGTCACCAGCATGGCCCGCGAACCGGGTATCGCCGCCATTGATCGGGTGTTGTCGCTGACCACGTTCTCGTTCGACATCTTCGGCCTGGAACTCTACGGCGCGCTGTTGAGCGGTGCCTGCGTGGTGCTGGTGGACAAGCAGAGCGCCCACGACCCCGAAGCGCTGCTCAAAACCATCGATAAGCATCAGGTCAGCGTGGTTCAGGCCACGCCATCGACCTGGCGCATGCTGCTCGACCATCCAGCGTCCGCCTTGCTGGCCGGGCGTAAATGCCTGTGCGGTGGCGAGGCGTTGGCCGAGGACCTGGCCGAGCGGCTGCTCGATGTCGCCGGTGAAGTCTGGAACCTGTATGGCCCGACCGAAACCACCATCTGGTCGGCGGCCTACCGCTTGACCGCCGAGCAGCGCCTGCCGTACCTCGGCCGGCCGATTGCCAACACCGCGCTGTACATCGTCGGCGATCACTTCGCGCCGAACCCGGTCGGGTTGATCGGCGAACTGCTGATTGGCGGCGACGGCCTGGCCCGGGGTTACCACGCGCGGGCGGCGTTTACCGCCGAGCGATTCCTGCCGGATCCGTTCGGCAACGGCGCACGGGTGTACCGCACCGGTGACCTGGCGCGCCAGCGTGGCGACGGCGTGATCGAGTACATCGGCCGGGTCGACCATCAGGTGAAGATCCGCGGCTTCCGCATTGAGCTGGGGGAAATCGAAGCCTGTCTGCTGGCCCAGGCGTCGATCCGCGAAGCGGTGGTGGTGCCACAGCAAGGGCCGGGCGGCCTGCAGTTGGTGGCGTACCTGATCGCTGCCCATCCAGAGACAGCGGAACCGGCGGCCCTGCGCGAAGCCCTCAAGGCCCAGCTCGCGCCGTTGCTGCCCGACTACATGATGCCGGCGCACTGGCTGTTGCTCGAACGCTTCCCGCTGACCCCCAACGGCAAGCTCGACCGCAAGGCCTTGCCGTTGCCGGACGCCCAGCAACTGCTGCGTGCCTACGTGGCGCCCGAGGGCGCGCTGGAGCAGGGCATCGCCGCCATCTGGCAAGACGTGCTCAAGCTCGAGCGAGTAGGGCGCGACGACAACTTCTTTGAACTGGGTGGGCATTCCCTGCTGGCGACGCAAGCGACGGCGCGCCTGCAAATGCAGCAAGGCGCCGCGGTGCCCCTGGACTTGCTGTTCAGCACCACGTCCCTGGCCGACTACGCCGCCCAACTGGCGGCCCACCTGACCCCTCACTCCAGCGACGACCTGAGTGAGATGCATGATTTCCTGGCAGACCTGGAGACCCTTTGAATGACTCAGCTCGATAACCTGTCTCTGGTTCAGCGATTCATCCGTTTACCGCTCGCCCAACGGCAAGCGTTCCTGCACAAGCTGCACAGCAAGAACATGAGCCTGGCGACGTTGCCGATCCCGGCGATGCGCGACGAGTTCGCGACGCTCGACCTGTCCTACGCCCAGGAACGCCAGTGGTTCCTCTGGCAACTGGACCGCCACAGCGCGGCCTACCACGTGCCCACGGCGCTGCGCTTGCGCGGCGCCCTCGACCTGCCGGCGCTGCAACGCAGCTTCGACGCCTTGCTGGCCCGTCATGACGTGCTGCGCACCGTATTCATCGACAGCCCGCAAGGCCCCCAACAAGTGGTGCAGGCCCACTTGAGCCTGGCGATCGAGCCCAAGGTGGTGTCGGGGCCAGCGGATGAGGCTGCGCTCAAAGCCCTGATCGATGATGAAATCGCTGGATTGTTCGACCTGCAACAGGGGCCGCTGCTGCGGGTCAAGCTGCTGCAACTCGCTGCGCACGACCATGTGCTGGTGCTGACCCAGCACCACATCATCTGCGACGGTGCGTCGGCGCAAATCATGGTCAATGACCTGGTCCAGCTCTACGCCGCCCACCGCAGCGGCCAAGCGCCGACCCTGGCGCCTTTGCCGATCCAATACGCCGACTATGCGATCTGGCAGCGCAAATGGATGGAGGCCGGCGAACTGGAGCGGCAACTGGCCTATTGGACCGAACGGCTGGGCGATGTCGGCGAAGTCCTGCCGTTGCCAACGGACCGGCCGCGCCCGGCGGTGCAGAGTCATCGCGGCGCCCGCCTGGATCTGAGCGTTGACGCCGGGCTGACCCAGGGCTTGAAGCAACTGGCCCAGCGCGAAGCCTCGACGCTGTTCATGGTCTTGCTGGCGTCGTTCCAGGCCTTGTTGCACCGCTACAGCGGCCAGTCGGACATCCGCGTCGGCGTGCCGGTCGCCAACCGTAATCGCCCGGAAACCGAAGGCCTGATCGGCTTTTTCGTCAACACCCAAGTGCTTAATGCCCAGGTGCGGGGCGATTTGCCTTTCGAGCAATTGCTGGCGCAGGTCAAACAGGCTTCGCTGGGGGCACAAGCCCATCAAGACCTGCCGTTTGAGCAGTTGGTGCAGGCACTGGCACCCCAGCGGCAGGCGAGCCACAGCCCGCTGTTCCAGGTGATGTTCAACCACCAGAGCGGCGGCGCGGCCCAGGCGCTGCAATTGCCTGGGTTGCAGGTCGAGAGTCTCGACTGGAGCTCCCATACCGCCCAGTTCGACCTGACCCTCGACACCCATGAGACCCACGGTGAACTGGCCGCATCCCTGAGCTACGCCACCGACCTGTTCGACGCCAGCACCGTGCAGCGCCTGGCCGAGCACTGGCTGAACCTGTTGCGCGGCATCGTTGCCAATCCCCAGCAACGCATCGCTGAACTGCCGTTGCTGACGGCCACCTTGCAACAGCAACACATCACCCAATGGAACCCGGCCCCGCGCAGTTTCCCGGGCGAGGCCTGCCTGCATCAGCGCATCGCCGAACAGGCGCGTTCGCGTCCCGACGCCATCGCTTTGCGTTGCAACGCCCAAACCCTGACCTACGGCGAACTCAACGCCCAGGCCAACCGCCGCGCCCGTCAGTTGATCACTCACGGCGTCGGCCCGGATGTGCTGGTTGGG
>NZ_CAXAPG010000043.1:0-28081 GCF_963970585.1 Pseudomonas sp. RL_105y_Pfl2_101 | reverse complement strand
CTCCTTGCGGGTCTGCTTGCGCTTGCCGGCGTACTCGGCATCGGCGAAGGTCATCTGTTTCATCATTGAAAAGCTCGGCGACTGGTGTCCGGTGATTTTGCCTAATCAGGAAGTCTTTTTCAGAGTTCCCCTAAGGTCACTACCTAGGACCAGACACAAATCACGAAGCTGAACCATATCCAGCCGCCTCACCCCTCTTTCCACATCACTCATGAACGATTGCGGCCTTCCAAGCGCTGCTGAGCACTGCGCCTGGGTCATCCCTGATTCAACACACATACGCTTCAATTCCCGCAAAAAGATCACGTGCTCAGGTCGATAGATAGCCTTGGTCATAGCCGTATCCGGGCAAGGGGCGGCTGATCAAGCTATATCTGCTTTTGGGATATCTGATTTTCAGTTATTTTGTTTCGGCTCATTTGATTTAGGAGGCTGCATGAGACTGGTATGGGAGTTGTTTCGAGTGGCGTGGGCAGTCGGGTGTTTGCCGATCGGCGCGCTTTTGCTAGTTGTGGTGGTTTTTTCTGGCTTCAACCTGCCATTTTTTCTGGGTTTGACCAGTAGCGAAGACCCGGCGATTCGGTGGCTGTTCTGGGTCTTGATTCTCTACTGCGTCGGAGGTGGATGGTTGTTCTTGCGAATTAACCAGAGCTATGCCGAGAAGCTGAAGCGAATGGTTATGAGCTATCAGGCTGACGGCTTCCATCCACAGATAGAGGTGTTCGCAAAAATCAATGATGCCTACCTTGGTATCGATGCTTCATCAAACAGGCTGTTAGCCTATCCAATAGCTGATAAAGGGCATTTCTTTCGGTTGGATGAGATCAGATCCTGGCGCATCGTTCCGGTTGGCAATAGCAATCATCGATTGGAATTGTTAACCAGTGATCTGGCTATCCCTACGTTCAGCCTAGTGCTGAAACCGGCGGAGGTGATCAGCACGGAGGCGCGGTTTCATGCAGTGTTCGACACCTAAACGGCTGATGGAGCCATTACTCACCTATCCGGAGTAGGCCTATGGCCGACATAGCCGCTGGCAATACATGGCAAGTAGATATCGTTCAACTGAAGCAGGCCAACGCCATGATGCGTTCGGCAAATTGTAGTGGTCAACTAATCCCGGACACGACGTTAAGTTTTTCCTCGGCCCGAGCTGGCGCCAGCCCACCGTTGAATTGGTGAGGCCGAATCCAGTTGTACCGATGCATCAAAAAGTGACTGATGTCGCGCTGTGCTTCCTGTGCAGTTCTGTAGCCTAAGGTCGGTATCCATTCAGTTTTCAAACTCCGAAACACGCGCTCCATCGGTGCGTTGTCCCAACAGTTTCCCCGACGACTCATGCTTTGGCGTATACGGTATCGCCACAACCGCTGGCGAAATAATCGGCTTGCATATTGCGACCCTTGATCAGAGTGGAACAGCAGATCCGCAGGTCTGCCACGCTGCTCATAGGCCATATCCAGGGCCTTGATCACGAGTTCAGCGTCCGGTTTTTCCGACAGTGCCCAGCCCACTATCCGGCGCGTGCAGAGATCCAGCACGACAGCCAGGTAATGCCACTTTCCTTGCGCCCAAATATAGGTGATGTCACCGCACCAGACTTGATTGGGGGCTGGCACATCAAACTCACGGTTCAACGTATTCGGGATGTCGAGTCTTTCTACTGTCGCTCGTTTGTAAGCGTGGGAACCGGGCTGTTTGCTGACTAAATCAAGCTCGCGCATCAAGCTGCGCACTTTGAATCGACCGAGTTGCTCACCGTCTTCACGCATCAGCGAGAGAATGCTGCGACTGCCCGCAGCGCTGCGACTTTGCGAGAACAGCTCACTGACGCGACTGCGCAATCGAAGCCGTTCAACATCGGGCGTGCGGCGCCGCAGGCGCTGGGCGTAGTAACACGAGCGGGTAACGTCAAACACCTTGCACAGCCAATCAACCGGCTCATGGGCGCTCAACTGGTCAATCAGCGCAAACGCTCGAGATCTTCCGACATCAAGAGCGCGGTAGCCTTTTTTAATATGGATTTTTCTCGCTCAAGCCGGGCGATCCGAGCCTCCAGTTCCTGAATTTTCTGCTGCTCCGAGGTCAGCGCCTTACTCTGCGGAGTGACACCTTGGCGCTCCTTCTGTACCTGGTCAACCCAACGGCGCAACGCTGATTCACCAATGCCAAGTGAGCGGCTGGCTTCGATGTAGCTGTAGTTTTGCTTGAGTACGAGGTCAGCAGCCTCGCGTTTGAATTCAGCAGAAAAGGAACGGCGTTGTTTGGTCATGAGACACCTCTATCTGGCGAGCATTCTCGCCTAAATGGGTGTCCGGATTCATTAAACCACTACAAATCGAGCGCTGGCTCGTGACGATATTGCCACTCTATCCGTTCTCGGTTTTTCGTACGCTCACATTCGAGAGTTGAAGCAGAAAGGTGGCTTTCGATCATCCTCCATCGCGCAGAACACACGAATGATCAATTGCTTATGTAAAAGGGAAGCCGCACATGCTCATTGACCACAAGCCGCTGAAGATCGCCTCCGGCATCCTGGCGGGGACAACCATTGAGTCTGTCCTCCGATCCCCTTCTTACCATGCATGCGGTTGGCAGATACTTGACCGCTGGGCGTTCAACTCCCCTGAGCTACTTCGTTCGCTTGAAGCCCAAGGCGAGTTGCTGCTTTTAGGGCGGTTGCTTGAACAGCAGCTCATCGAGCATGAGGCGCTCATTTCGCCCCACGGGTTGGCGCAGCGTAGTCAAGGGCTGGCTGATCATGAGGTTCTTGCGCTGTGCGGCATATCAACCCAGTTATGAATCATCGGTCGCCTAAAGCTCTCCAGTCATTGGTTGCGGTGGGGTCTCGGGGCTTGCCCTGAGCAGGTACGGTAGGCAAAGCAAAGAAGTGAAACGACTGCCGCGTAGCCAGTTGTAAGTACGCCATTCATGGCGGGAGTACAAACCCTACCCTGTCCAGTTTTTATCCCCCAAATGGTTGCAGCTGTTGTAGACGATATTGGTGATTGGGAGTTGTCGGTACGTTGGTATTGGATTGTTCAGCCCGCGATGAATAAAAGCATCGTGAGGGAGGCGCAGTGGAGATTGTCCAATGACTCGATAAGCACGAGAATCAGATGCTATCTGCGTAACAGAATTGGTCATTGGGATATCTCGCGAAGCGGGAGCAGTAAGTCTCAAAAAACACCGCATTACGACGCTGGATGAAGCAGGGCGTTGGTTGTGCTGGTGTCAGTATTTCGAAGTGCGCACATTCGCCGTTGGTGACAGTGTCTGTATCACTCGGGTAAGAAGAGAAAACATCTGGCAGCACAGGGAAGGGTAAATCTGGTGATGCTGAGGGAGGCACTGCGGTAAGCGAATCTGGGCACGTCATCGACATCTGGAGTAAACGCTATGAGTGAAAGTTGGACGAAGAAAATGTGGTCGGTGGTATTGCGACGGAAATCTGGGGAAGGATTGAATAGGCGTAGACCGTTTACCAGATGCGCAACGCCGATGATCTATGCAGGTGAGCTCAAGTTACTACCTGAGCTTACTCGGGACTCAAAACCTGCCAAACGCTTCACGTCGTCCGACGCAGGTTGAGAGCAACGTCCGGACTGGCTGTACCCATGTCGGCCAAAGCGATGTCTGTTAGCTGTCGCGCACACCTCGCGTTAGAAGGCCGGAGCGCAGGAATAGCTGCTCGGGCTACTTTCCTGAATCCAACAGAGCTTTGGCAGACGGGCCATAGGTCGCGATGACATTTTCGATAGTCTCCTGGTCGTCACGATGCAAACTGCGCGTCAGGTTGAAGAGGGCACTCCGCTCGTCTTTCCACAGGCTGATAATTTCAGCATTCGGCTGGGCTTTCTTCCGCTCATAGAAAATGGACTCTGAGCGGAGCGCTATTAAGCAACTCAAGACGTCCTGAGCAATTTCCAGTCGATGAGCGCCGGATAGTTGGATCATCTCTGAAACCTCCTACTGATCGTAATCGCGACCTTCTGCATCGCTGAATTCTGGTGGGTCTTGGGCAGCAGCCTGCCGAGTAACGGCGTTCCGGTTGATATGATTTTTTCTCTTCTTGTATGGGTGACTCTCTGTCACCTGAAATCAGGTTACACCTGCCACACAGTCACCTGAAACGAGCCGATGCATGCCACTCAGTCAGGTGACTGGCAGTCCTGTGTATAACTCATGGCTTGGTAGCATTGCGTTCACGGATCGCGCTCCGAATAGATAACAGCTTGTTGTAAATGTCCGGATTGCTTTCGGCCAATTGGTCCAAGTCGGCTTGGCTGATCTGGAAGCCAATGTTGGTTTGGTTCTCGATGATCTGCAGGTGTTCGATGTGAATACCCTGGCCGACCGCTTCCCTGCTGAACAGCATGCGTTTGAGCTCATCTACCGTGCTTTTGATCTGGGCTGGACGGTAATCCCACTGTGCGTGGCCACGGTGTCTGCCTTGAGAGTCGCTGATCGCGATTTTTTCCGTGAGCTTATATTCATTGTGTTTACGGGACCGTGTTCTGCTGATGTAACCTAAGGTTTCAAGCAATTTGATCTCGCGCATTGCCTGGCGTGAGCTAATTCCCGCTTTGCGGGCAATGGTGGGGATTGAAGGAATTGCCAGCCCTGTTCTGAGATCGCAGTGGGATTTGATCACACAGTAAACTGCAAAGGCATACGGCCCCAGCTTTGCGAGTTCGTGATCCACCATGGCCTGAAAAATGTGAAACCAGTAGGTGTTGGACTTCAGTTGATCCTGTGGTTCCGGCCCGGTGATGGTATCAACCGATAATTCCAGCTCGCTCATTTTCGTGCCTCTACCTGAGCCTTCTTGGTAGGGCGTCCGACTTTATGCGGGCCTTCGGTAGAGGCTTGCTTGAGGAGGGGAGCCGATGTGATTGCCCCTGTACGCATCCACTGTCTGAGATCACCCAGCCGCCACCGCAAGCGTGACAGGCCGGGAACAGGCTCAAGCCCCGGCAATTTGCGCTGACGTACTGTCAGTGCGCTGAATCCTGTCAATGCAGCGACTTCGGCAACGCCGATCAGTACGTCATCTGCGAGTTTCTGAATTTTTTGAATGGTTTCGTAATCAATGCTCATCGTGGCTTTCGCTCGGCTGCTATGGAGTGCCTCCAGCTTCCGCCAAGCGATGACGTAATCAGTAGGACACCTTTTTGACAGATGCGCGAATAAGCCAAAGAATGGCTACATGCAGCCACCTATTCCTGATGCGGATGTCGACCCGGACGAAGCGTTCGAGCTTGTTTTTCGTGAACTGAAACGTCATGAGAAAACAGGACGGAGAAACTTCGTTGTTCGTGTTCCGGTGGATCTGCTTGAGTTCCTGTTTTCAGCGATTTTGCGCAAGTCGGGGATGTCGAGGGTTGCGCTTGAGCGGCTGCTGACGGAGCTTGGGATCTACGGATTCAAAGATGCAGATGGCCGGATTCTTCGACGGTATTTGAGCGGCCATACACGTATGGCGTGGTCGACCTACCAGCGTTTGATGCTATGGGCATTATCAAGCGGCTGGATCAGCATTTGGGGTTTCCGCGATTTGGTTTTTCGTTCTTACGAGCGAGAAGCCGCTCAGCTTTGCGCACGTAAGATATTGAATACCCTCAAGCGCCGGACAACGCCGCCTAATTTGACCCATCAGCAAATCGTCGAGTACTTCTACGAAATCTACCTGCGTAATCAGCAGGAGCGTGATCGGGCCACAGCTACCCGCATCCGAACAGATTCGGAAGTCCGGGTACTTATTGGTTTACCTAGCATTGACCTGCATGAGTAATCGTCGCACCGATATGCCTGTGCAGCTCGGGACGGACTCAGCGATGGCGTTGATCGGCGGTGATGCTGGTATTCACCCGCTTCACCACATTCCAGCAAGGAGAAAAAGCAGTTATGAAACTCGTGGATTGGGCAAACCTGAAGGACCTATACAAACGAAGTCGCAGGCAACCCAACAAGCTGCTATTCAAGCGAGAGAATGCTCGGAAGTTATGGCCGATGTGGATAGCAGCAGCATCAACGCTTCTGCTCGTTTTAATTGCGGGGTGGGGCATCAAGAATCCAGCTCTAGTCCCTTACGCCTACCTAGCGTTGGCTCCCTGGGCTATTGCTTTGTACAAAACTCGTATGAAAGCGCTTCGCACGGTTTATCCAAGGGAATTTGCTGAGCATGCCATTGATCGTCAGTCATCTTTGGGTAAGGAAAACATCCTCTGCTATGCGTTCTTTCTAGATGCCGTTCGCGATGAAGGCTACACCGCTACGAAGCTCCGAGAACTGTCGACCTACGCGGATCTGACTGGTAAGCCCGCGAGGCCAGGATTAGCACAAAATCTAGGGTTTGCTTCGTTCATTGCTTTTATGGTTGCACTCAGCACCGAGGTCATCAAATCTACGCCTCTTTTTACCCCCGATAAAAGCTGGATATTTCTGATGGTGGGAATTGCCGGAGGATTTCTTTACTGGCTGGTCTTAGACGGCATCCATAGCGTGGCTTATGAGAGGGCTTGGATGAAACGCTATCTGGACATGGCAGCTAGTGACATGGAGTAAGTCTTACGGGTACACCGGACCTTCCTCGTAGGCCCGGTAGTGGTCTGTCGTGTCATCGCTGGTGGTTTTACAAACGGCTTAGGGTTGACACGCGTTAGAAAATGAAGATTTTCGAGTACATCGTCGGCTTCCCGTGAGCTCGCATTTCTGAATGACCCAAGATGTTAGAAGGGCTCACGACCTAGAACTCAAAGTCAGTTCCCCGCGCTCACGCCAGCTTTGCCGCCAGCTCCTCCGCAGTGATGTTGTAATACCGCTTCAGCATGTTCACCTCCCGATGCCCCGTCACGCTGGCAAGCTCGATCAAATTTGGTAGCTTGGTCGCGAGCCGACAGGTCGCTTCATGTCGTAGATCGTGAAAGCGCAGATTGATCAAGAAGTCTTCCTGAGGCTTTACCTGCGCCGCCCCACAATCGCCCAAGTATTTCAGCCTGGCTCGCTCTAGGCCTCGCACAAAGGCCTTCTTGAGCGCATCAGCCGTGGTGGGGAAGACGTGACCACACAACGAGCGCGGCAAGTCCTTCAACAACTGAATAGCGTTCGGTGAAAGCGGGACGGTTCTGGGCAGCCCATTCTTGGTCGCCGGCAAGTGTGCGGTCCGTCGTTCCAGGTTCACATGCTTCCAGCGCAGCTCGAAAATTTCGCCTCGGCGCATGGCTGTTTCAATCGCCAGTTGGACGATAGGCCGTATCCAAGGATTGTGTGAAGCATCGGCATAGGTGCCGTCAGCACGGCGCTCACGAAGCTCTAAGGCGCCGAGCATGTATTGCTCTTCAATTGGGTCGAGCCGCCGCGAGCGTTCGTCGTTGTAGCTGGGACGGCTGACCATCCTGACCGGATTCTCTGCCAGATGAATGCCCCACTCGCGGCGAGCGACTTCAATCACGCATTGGAACAATGCGAGCTCGCGCTTCACCGTATTGCCTTTGCGGATCTTCAAGCGCTCGTCACGGTAGCGGGCAAAATCTGAAGATGTGAGAGTCGCAACGATGCGTGTCGCCAGCGGGTGGCGCTTGAGCGCTTCCAGGCGTTTGATTTCCGAATAGGCGCCTTTGTGCTTCGGAGCGATCTCGGAGATGTAGCGATCAATGAGTTGATGAAAGGCGGTGCGTTCAGCCTCGACGCGAGAGACAAAAATGCCTCGGTCGATTTCGCTTTCGATCATGCGCGCCCAGGCTTGGGCATCGGCTTTAGTTTCGAAGGTTTTTCTTTGGGCTGGATAGCCCTTGCGACGGATTTGCGCTTCCCACTGATACTCGCCGCGATTCCTGATTGTTGCCATTTCGACCATTCCCGCCACGTTCAAGTGTGGCAAATTTGTGGCAAAAACGACTTTCAGGACTAGGACAGGTTTCTGGCAGTGGAGCTAACCCCTTGTAATACAAGGGATAGAAGATGGTGCACCAGGCGGGATTCGAACCCACGACCCCTGCCTTCGGAGGGCAGTACTCTATCCAGCTGAGCTACTGGTGCAGTGCGGGCGCCATGATACTCATATGCGTGGCAGGCGTCCATGCTACTGAATCGCCTGCGTTTTCAGGCGGCTCGACGGCTCTTGGCTACGCTGATCAGAAAAAGCGGGCAAATGCGGCTTTTTCGTTCTTTTTTTCGAACATCCTATTGTCCTTCACCCCTATCGGCCCTAGGATTCGTTTGAGATTTCAAACGCTCTTGTCTGGGTGCTGAACCGCACGTCTGTGCTTTTGTGCGTTATTTCTGTGCTTCAGCCCGGTGAATGATTTCCCTGACGGCAGCCCCCGAGGCGCCTTTCTACAAATCTAATTCGCTCCGCGCGTGCGCGGTGCTGTTAAGGAAAGCCGACATGCAGCTTAAAGACACCCAGTTGTTCCGCCAGCAAGCCTTTATCGATGGCGCTTGGGTCGATGCGGACAATGGTCAGACGATCAAGGTCACCAACCCGGCGACGGGCGAAGTATTGGGCACTGTGCCGAAGATGGGCGCTGCCGAAACCCGTCGTGCGATTGAAGCCGCCGACAAGGCGCTGCCGGCCTGGCGTGCGCTGACGGCCAAGGAGCGCGCCAACAAGCTGCGCCGCTGGTACGAACTGCTGATCGAGAACCAGGACGACCTCGGTCGCCTGATGACCCTGGAACAAGGCAAGCCGCTGGCCGAAGCCAAGGGCGAAATCGTCTACGCCGCTTCCTTCATTGAGTGGTTCGCCGAAGAAGCCAAGCGCATCTACGGTGACGTGATTCCCGGCCACCAGCCCGACAAGCGCCTGATCGTGATCAAGCAGCCGATTGGCGTGACCGCGGCCATTACCCCGTGGAACTTCCCGGCCGCGATGATCACCCGCAAGGCTGGCCCAGCCCTGGCTGCCGGTTGCACCATGGTCATCAAGCCAGCTTCGCAAACCCCGTTCTCGGCCCTGGCCCTGGTGGAACTGGCGCACCGTGCCGGCATCCCGCAAGGCGTGTTGAGCGTGGTTACCGGTAGCGCCGGCGACATCGGTGGCGAGCTGACCAGCAACCCGATCGTGCGTAAGCTGTCGTTCACCGGTTCGACCGAGATCGGTCGCCAGTTGATGGCCGAATGTGCCAAGGACATCAAGAAAGTCTCCCTGGAGCTGGGCGGCAACGCGCCGTTCATCGTGTTCGACGATGCGGACCTGGATAAGGCCGTCGAAGGCGCGATCATTTCCAAGTACCGCAACAACGGCCAGACCTGCGTCTGCGCCAACCGCCTGTACATCCAGGATTCGGTGTACGACGCGTTTGCCGAAAAGCTCAAGGCAGCGGTTGCCAAGCTCAGGATCGGCAACGGTCTGGACGATGGCACCACCACCGGTCCGTTGATCGACGGCAAAGCGGTCGCCAAGGTGCAAGAACACATTGCCGATGCCGTCAGCAAAGGCGCGACCGTGCTGTCGGGCGGCAAGGCGATGGAAGGCAACTTCTTCGAACCGACCATCCTGACCAACGTACCGAAAAACGCCGCCGTGGCGAAGGAAGAAACCTTCGGCCCGCTGGCGCCGCTGTTCCGTTTCAAAGACGAAGCCGAAGTGATCGCGATGTCCAACGACACCGAGTTCGGCCTGGCCTCGTACTTCTATGCCCGCGACCTGGGCCGTGTGTTCCGTGTGGCCGAAGCCCTGGAATACGGCATGGTCGGCGTCAACACCGGGTTGATTTCCAACGAAGTCGCGCCATTCGGCGGCATCAAGGCCTCGGGCCTGGGGCGTGAAGGCTCCAAGTACGGCATCGAGGATTACCTGGAAATCAAATACCTCTGCCTGGGTATCTGATCTGCTTCAAGCGCAAAGGGCACGAGAGCGCTGTCCCTTTGCGCGTTTCACCCGTTCTGTTTCTTGTGGCCGGAACGCTGTGGCAGTCGATCATCGCATGCTGTCGCAGTTGCCTCCCCGCCATGTATTCCTTGAGCCACGCCGACCGATGAGCGGCGAATGAGGACATTTTAATGAGCAAGACCAACGCAGACCTGATGGCCCGCCGTACCGCCGCTGTTCCACGCGGTGTTGGCCAGATTCACCCGATCTTTGCCGAATCGGCGAAGAACGCCACGGTAACCGACGTTGAAGGTCGTGAATTCATCGACTTCGCCGGTGGCATCGCCGTGCTGAACACCGGTCACGTGCACCCGAAAATCATCGCCGCCGTGACCGAACAGTTGAACAAGCTGACCCACACCTGCTTCCAGGTCCTGGCCTACGAGCCGTACGTGGAACTGTGCGAAAAAATCAACGCCAAGGTGCCGGGTGATTTCGCCAAGAAAACCCTGCTGGTCACCACCGGTTCGGAAGCGGTGGAAAACGCCGTGAAAATCGCTCGCGCCGCCACGGGGCGTGCCGGTGTGATCGCCTTCACCGGTGCTTACCACGGTCGCACCATGATGACCCTGGGCCTGACCGGTAAAGTCGTGCCCTACTCGGCCGGCATGGGCTTGATGCCCGGCGGCATCTTCCGCGCGCTGTACCCGAACGAACTGCACGGCGTGAGCATCGACGACTCCATCGCCAGCATCGAGCGTATCTTCAAGAACGACGCCGAGCCGCGTGACATCGCGGCAATCATCATCGAGCCGGTACAGGGCGAGGGTGGTTTCTACGTAGCGCCCAAGGAATTCATGAAGCGCCTGCGTGCTTTGTGCGACCAGCACGGCATCCTGCTGATCGCTGACGAAGTGCAGACCGGTGCCGGCCGTACCGGCACTTTCTTCGCCATGGAGCAGATGGGCGTTGCCGCCGACCTGACCACCTTTGCCAAGTCCATCGCGGGTGGCTTCCCGTTGGCCGGTGTCTGCGGCAAGGCCGAATACATGGATGCCATCGCGCCGGGTGGCCTGGGCGGCACCTACGCCGGTAGCCCGATCGCCTGTGCGGCGGCGCTGGCGGTGATGGAAGTGTTCGAAGAAGAACACCTGCTGGACCGCTGCAAGGCTGTGGGCGAGCGTCTGGTGACCGGCCTCAAGGCGATCCAGAAGAAGTACCCGGTCATCGGTGAAGTGCGTGCCCTGGGCGCGATGATCGCCGTGGAGCTGTTCGAAAACGGTGACTCCCACAAGCCGAACGCTACGGCGGTAGCCCAAGTCGTGGCCAAGGCGCGTGACAAGGGGCTGATCCTGCTGTCCTGCGGTACCTATGGCAACGTTCTGCGGGTGTTGGTGCCGCTGACCGCGCCGGACGAGCAACTGGAAAAAGGCCTGGCGATCATCGAAGAGTGCTTCTCCGAACTCTGAGTGACGGTTGTGCGCTGATCCACAAAAACCCGCCTTCTGGCGGGTTTTTTCATATCGGCGAACCTGCCTGGTGCATTTTGAACTGTCTGGAACGGCCACCAACGTCTAAGGTGCAAGTATGGCAAGGGAGCATGCTGCATGACTGTTGTGGATTTACCCGCTGTACCGCGTGTGTTGATCGCCGAGGCCGATCCGGCGTCCCGTGAGCTGCTTGAGCAGGTGTTGTCGGGAGTGCGCTGTGATGCCCGGGTGGACACCTGTGGCGACGGCAAACAGGCCTTGGATTTGCTGGCCAGCCGCCCTTACGACCTGGTCATCGCCGATTGGGAGCTGCCGCAGGTCGATGGCTTGGCGATTCTGCGTGGCCTTCGCCAGCAGCATCGCACCCCGCCGTTGCCGTTCATCCTGATGAGCCAGCGCAACGACAGCGCCAGCGTGCGCGAAGTCTTGCCGCTGGCGCCGGCCGCGTATTTGACCAAGCCGTTGAACCGGGAAGACCTGACCCAACGTTTGCAGGGGTTGTTAGTGGGCGGCGGTGAGGAAACGTCCAACGAAGCGCCGAACCCAGGACCGGGGTTGACCCTGCCGACTTTCCTGGAACGTCGGCGTGACCTGTCCGAGGGCGCGCCCTTGATGACCGATGTGCAAGTGGCGGTCAGGCGCAGCCTCAACCCCGGCGACCTGGATCTGAAACTGCTCGAAGAAGAGATCCGCACCGACCCGCAAATCACTGCCGTACTGATCGCGGCGGCCAACAGCGCTGCCCAGCATCAGGGTGGTGGCCCGGTGCAGACCGTGGCCCAAGCGTTGCACCAGCTCGGCACCGGGCAAAGCATGAACCTGATCCTCGGCCTGACCCTCAAGCGCTGCGCCCGGCTCAGCGTTCCGTGCCTGGCAGATTATGCCGAGCGGTACTGGGCGCTGTCGCTGCACACGGCCGAATACGCCCGGACGATGGCGCGGTTGCTGGACCTGGAGCAGGAGCGTTGTTATTGCGCCGGGTTGCTGCATCGGCTGGGCGACCTGGCGTTGCTGCGCTGCCTGGAGGAGTGGAAACAGGCCGGTGGCGAGCTGGATGAGCCGGAGGAAGTCGGCGACTCGCTGGACACGTTCGGCGCCAGTTTCGGCTCGGCGTTGCGTGCTCGCTGGCGTCTGCCGTTGGAGCTGCGGGAGTTGATCGCGGCGGTCTATAGCCTGGGGGGCGGGGTGTATTCCCGTGAAGCCTTGGTGATGAACATGGCCGCGCAGATGGCGCGTCTGCCCGCCCATGAAGGCCTTGAAGAGCTGGCCCGTGGTCGCACGGCGCGGTTGCTGAAGATCGGCTTGCCGGAGTTGACGCGGTTGCGCCGTAAATAAAGCCACCACCCAACCCTGTGGGAGCGGTGGGGCAACTCATTCACGCCGCAATAATGCGGTTCTTCCCCTTGCGCTTGGCCTCGTACATCGCCGCGTCGGCACGGGCGAACAGGCTGTCGAGGGAGTGGTCTTCAGGGGTAATGGAGGTCAGGCCCTGGCTGACGGTAATGCCGAAGCTCTGTTCACCGCAGCGGAACAACAGGCGCTGGATTTCCCGTTGCAACCGCTCGGCCACTTGCAATGCCATGTCGGGCGCGCAGCCGGGGAACACGGCGGCGAACTCTTCGCCACCGATCCGCCCGAACAGGTCGCCGCGTCGGAGCACGGAGCGCCCGCTTTCGGCGATTCTCTGCAACACGGTATCGCCTTCCTGATGGCCGTAGGTGTCGTTGATCACCTTGAAATCATCAATGTCCAGCAACAGGAACACCATGGGCATCCTTTGTAGCCGTGCCTGCTCGAACTCACGGTGGGCGCATTCGAAAAAGTGCCGGCGATTGCTGCTTTGGGTCAGCACATCGGTGGTCGCCAGGCGCTGCAGTTCGCTTTCCAGCAGCTTCTTTTCGGTGATGTCTTCGGCAATGCCCACCACAATCACCGGTTGCCCTGGCTCGGCCTTGCGGTTGATGAAGCATTTGTCGCTCAGCCAGCGGATCTGGCCGTTGCCGGCGATGATGCGGTATTCACGGTCTTCGACGGCGCCTTTGACCAATACTTCGGCCAGGCTGCGTTCAGCGTACTCCAGGTCGTCGGGGTAGATTGCGTCGCGCCATTCGTTGTAGTCAGCCAGGACCAGGCCGGCGGGGCGGCCGAAGATCCGCTCGTAGGCGGGGCTGACATACAGCACCTGTCGGGTTTCCCAGTTGAACACCCACAGCACGGCATTGACGCTGACCAGCAACGAGCTGAACAGCTGCTCACGCTCGCTCAGGCGCGCCACTTCGCCTTGGGCATGCATCAGCGCCATGAGCGTCTGGGCTGCCTCGGGCCAATGAGGGAGGGAGTAATCCTGTAGGTTCTTGTCGACCATCGGCACAAATCTCAAAGAGCGTGCACTGCTGTGGGTTGGCACGCGCTTTTCTCCAAAGCCCGCCTGGATGGCGAAGTGCTCTTTGAGATAGGGGATTTGGGGCGAAGTTCCTTTGCAGGCGACGAAGGGCGGGGGGATTCAGCGAGTCAAATAATGGGGGGCTGAACCTGTGGCGAGGGGATTTAGTGAAACGTCGCCCGCCCCGCTTGCGCAGCCCCCGTAGGAGCTGTCGAGTGCAGCGAGGCTGCGATCTTGTGCCAGACAATTGAGTCGCAGCGAATGATCAGGAGCAAACGATCGCAGCCTCCGGCAACTCCTACAGAGCCCAGCGCAAGCCTTTCTTCACGGCCAGTGGTTTGCGCTGGAGCTGCATCGTCAGGCCGTGGCAGGCCGTAGCGAGTAGGTCTTGAGTTGGTCCGCAAACTCGCGCAAGGACTGGATGCCGCTGGCCTCGGCCTCGTGGACCCATTCCTTGATGGCGGCGAGCATGTCGTGGCCGTTGCTGCTGGTCTTGACCCAGATCTGCTGCAAGGCCAGGCGTTTCTCGTAGATCACCTTCAGTGCCTGACTGTGTTCGAGCATGTTCTGGATGCGTACGTGGTGACGGTCGTCCAGCAGGCTGGTCTCCCGCGACAGCAGGCGTTTGGCCCGGTGGAACTGGTGACGCACCGAGTGATCGACCCTTCCCAGTTCCTGCTTGACCAGTGGCGCGATGACCAGCCGGCGGTACTGCGCCATGATCTGGAAACGGTTGTTGAGAATCGCCATGGCCGTGTCCATGTCCAGGTTGCCCTTGCCTTCGACCCGGTGGGCGATCGGCGCAACCCGCTGGACCTTGGCCAGGCGTAGGAAACTGAACACCCGGATCCAGGCCCAGCCCAGGTCGAACTCCCATTTGCGTACCGACAGCTTGGCCGAGTTGGGGTAGGTGTGATGGTTGTTGTGCAGTTCTTCGCCGCCGATCAGGATGCCCCAGGGCACCAGGTTGGTCGCCGCGTCGCGGCATTCGAAGTTGCGGTAGCCCACGGCATGGCCCAGGCCATTGACCACGCCGGCGGCCCAGACGGGGATCCACATCATCTGGATGGCCCAGATGGTGATGCCGATGGTGCCAAACAGCAGCAGATCGATGACGCCCATGATTGCCACGCCCAGCAGCGGGAAGCGGCTGTAGAGCTTGCGTTCGATCCAGTCGTCAGGGCAGTTCTTGCCGTAGATGCGCAGGGTTTCCGGATTTTCCGCTTCGGCGCGATACAGCTCGGCGCCTTTGCGCAGCACGGTGGACAAGCCTTTTATGACCGGGCTGTGGGGGTCGTCGACGGTTTCGCATTTGGCGTGGTGCTTGCGGTGGATGGCGGTCCACTCGCGGGTGTTCTGTGCTGTGGTCAGCCACAGCCAGAAACGGAAGAAATGTTTGAGACCGGCATTGAGCTCCAGGGCGCGATGCGCCGAATAACGGTGCAGGTAGACCGTGACGCCAATGATCGTGACGTGAGTCATCAGCAGGGTGACTGCCACCAGTGACCAGGCCGACAAGCCAAGAAAACCTTCGTACCACATAGGCTGTAGGGCCCTCGATAAAAATAGAAACTACCGCAGCATTATCACAAGCTCTACAGATAAAACCAGTCGGCCTTTCAGATAAGAGTGGCTGGATGTTTCTTCCTCTATAATTCCCCCATCTCTGTAGGGACATGGATGGCCGAATGCCTGCCTATCAACGCAGTGCCATGCGCGTAGCGCTGCTTTACCTCGTGCTGTCAGTCGTCTGGCTGCAGCTGATTGGTTATTTATTGAGCAGCTTCTTCGATCAATTCGCCGACAGGCAACGCTGGCTGTTGATCAACGGTTATGCCTGGGTCCTGCTCAGCGCCGGGTTGATCTTCCTGGCGCGGGCGCGAATCTCACGGTTTTTCGCCAAGGGCGAGCACGGTGCCGATCACGAGCGCCTGCGCCAGGCCGCCGCCGTCTTCGATTGCACCCGCGAAGGGGTGTTGGTGACGGACCGCAACGGCCTGATCGTGCATGTGAACCGGGCCTTCATGGCGATCACCGGTTATGTGCGGGACGAAGTGCTGGGCCAGCGCCCCAACCTGTTCAAGTCCGGTCGCCATGGGCCGGATTTCTATCGCGACATGTTTGACTCCCTGGCTAGCCTGGGCGAATGGAACGGCGAGATCTGGAATCGGCGTAAAAACGGTGAGATCTACCCGCAATGGCAGACGATCCGCGTCATTCGCGACGACAGCGGCCAGGTCAGCCATTATGTCGCGGTGTTTTCTGACATCAGCGCCATCAAGAACTCCGAGCACGAACTGGCCTACCTGGCCCATCACGACCCGCTGACAGGCTTGCCCAACCGCCTGCTGTTTTCTGATCGCACCGAGCAAGCGCTGGCGTCGGCGCAGTTGCACAAGCGTGGCTGTGCCCTGTTGCTGCTGGACCTGGATCACTTCAAAAACATCAATGACAGCCTGGGTCACAACGTGGGCGATGAATTGCTCAAAGGCGTGGCCGAGCGGTTCAGCGGGCTTTTTGCGCCGGGCGTGACCCTGGCCCGACTGGGGGGCGACGAATTTGCGGTGCTGGTGGAAAACTGCTCGCAGCCAGGCCAGGCCGCGGCGTTGGCCCGGCGCATCCTCGACGCGTTGAAAGAGCCTCTGCGGTTCGATGACCACGCATTGTTCATCAATGCCAGCATTGGCATCAGCCTGTTCCCCGGCGATGCCCTGAACGCTGGGCAACTGCTGCGCAATGCCGATTCGGCGTTGTTCAAGGCCAAGAACGCCGGACGTGACGGCTACGCTTTGTACACCGAAGAACTCACGGCCCACGCCCAGCAGCGGGTCGAGATTGCCTTCCAATTGCGGCGCGCGCTGCAGCAACAGGAGTTGCGCGTTCACTACCAGCCGGTCTACGAGCTGGCGACCCGTCGTCTGATCGGTGTCGAGGCGCTGGTGCGATGGGAACATCCCACGCGTGGCTTGGTGCCGCCGGCCGAGTTCATCCCCATCGCTGAGCGTACCGGCCTGATTGCCCAGGTCGATGCCTGGGTCATGGACCAGGCCTGCCGGCAGATGTGCCAGTGGCAGCAGGCCGGCGTGGGGCTGTCGTTTGTCGCCGTCAACGTTTCGAGTCGGCTGTTTGCCCGTCGCGAGTTGTACGAGCAGGTCGCCCAGGTGTTGCACGACACGGGCCTGGACCCGGCCTGCCTGGAACTGGAAGTGACGGAAAGCGCGGTGATGGAAGACCCGGAGGTGGCGCTGGAACAGATGCATCGCCTGCGGGAGCTGGGCGTGCGCCTGGCTATCGACGATTTCGGCACGGGCTATTCGTCGCTGCTGCGGCTCAAGCGCCTGCCGGTGCAGAAGCTCAAGATTGACCAGGGGTTTGTCGCGGGGTTGCCGTGGGATGAGGATGATGCGGCGATCGTCCGGGTGATCATCGCCCTGGCCCACAGCATGGGTATGCAGGTGCACGCCGAGGGCATCGAGCAGCGTGAGCAGGCGGCATTTTTGCTTGGACAGGCTTGTGAGCTGGGGCAGGGTTACTGGTTTGGCCGGCCTGTCGCGGCGGCGCAGTTGGATTGGGATCGGGCGCCGGTTATTGCTTGATCGTCAGGGGTGTTGATGTTGGCCTGGCAACTGGCCAGGATTTGTGATCGGGTACATATCCATTTCTTCGGTAACGGCGGCTTATGGTTCCGCCCTGACGACGGGTCACTTTCGAAAAGCCCGGAAGCCGGCCCAGACGAACCCCGCTCCCACAGTGGAATGGTGTTGAACTTGAGATTCGGTTCGACACAGAACTTTGTGTGCGAGCTTGCTCGCGATGGTGTCGGCTCAGCCAACACCGCTTCGCTTGCACAGTCGAGAGAGGTGGCAGCTATGCATAGGTGTGCAAGACCGGTCGGAGTACCCGGCAGACCCGAAGATCTCCCATACACAGCTGCCATAACGACTCGCGAGCATAAAAAAATGCCCGACGAATAGCCATCGACAATTGTGTCCTCCGCCGGACTTGCACGTCCGTGTCACCGTTTTTTGCGATGACGAACAGAGGTTAGCCGCGCCATAGAGCGCTGCCTAGTTCATGAACAGCCCAGCGTTTTGAAGGAAATCTCCGAGGGTTTGGCAGGGAAAAAGCTCCCAGTCACCCCTGCCGTAGGACATCGACTACTTCATGTAATTTTGGTTATATAAAAATTCTCAAATAGTCTTTTTAAGAATATCAGCGCTTATCTAGTATTGCTCCCACGCCGCAAGCAGTGCCGCCCACTGCCAGGCATTCATTCAAGGAGCAGCAGCATGAGCGCATCTCTACGTAGTGTTGACGGCCAGGACGAAGCAACCATCTTGCGCGAGATCCAGAGCGCGTTGCGCGATCTGCGTTTTGGGGCGGTGGAAATCACCGTGCACAACGCACAGGTGGTCCAGATCGAACGCAAGGAAAAATTCCGGCTGCAACAACCCAGTCATAAGCCGTCTTGAGAAAGCCAAAAAGATCGCAGCCTTCGGCAGCTCCTACTGGGGGCTAGGCGTAGGAGCTGCCGAAGGCTGCGATCTTTTCAGGACCACAACGATTTCGAAGCCATAAAAACCAGAACTCCAGGAGCTTTCACCATGTCGTCCATTCGTCGTTATGCCCTGGCCACCTTGGCCAGTGCTGTTTTTGCAGGTTCCGCTGTCGCCAAGGATTACGAGCTGCTCAACGTGTCCTACGACCCGACGCGTGAGCTGTATCAGGATTACAACGCCGAATTCGCCAGTTTCTGGAAGAAAGCCCACCCGGACGACAGCGTGAAGATCCAGCAGTCCCACGGTGGCTCGGGCAAACAAGGGCGCGCGGTGATCGATGGTCTGCGGGCCGACGTGGTGACCCTGGCCCTGGCCGGTGACATCGATGAAATCGCCAAGCTGGGCAAGTCCCTGCCGACCGACTGGCAAACACGCCTGCCGGAAGCCAGCACGCCCTACACGTCCACCATCGTGTTCCTGGTGCGCAAGGGCAACCCCAAAGGCATCAAGGATTGGGGCGACCTGATCAAGAACGACGTGTCGGTCATCACCCCGAACCCGAAGACTTCCGGCGGTGCGCGCTGGAACTTCCTCGCCGCCTGGGCCTACGGCCTGAAGGCCAACGGGGGCGACGAAGCCAAGGCCAAGGAATACGTGCAGGCACTGTTCAAGCACGTGCCGATCCTCGACACCGGCGCCCGTGGCTCGACCATTACCTTCGTCAACAACGGTCAGGGCGACGTGTTGCTGGCCTGGGAAAACGAAGCTTTCCTGGCGCTGAAAGAGGACGGCGGCGCCGACCAGTTCGACATCGTCGTACCGTCGCTGTCGATCCTCGCCGAACCGCCGGTGGCGGTGGTGGACAAGAACGCCGAGAAAAAGGGCAACCTGGAGATCGCCGCCGCCTACCTCAAGCACTTGTACAGCCCGGCCGGCCAGGAAATCGCCGCGAAAAACTACTATCGCCCGCGTGACAAGGACGTGGCCGCCAAGTACGCCCGGCGATTTGCGAAGGTGGAGCTGGTGACCATCGACAAGGACTTCGGCGGCTGGAAAAGCGCTCAACCGAAATTCTTCAACGATGGCGGTGTGTTCGACCAGATCTATCAGGCGCAGTAAGCTGAAATACGCCTGAATGAACTGACTACAGTTGCAAAGCTAAAGCCAGACACCGAATTTTTGGTGAGGGGATTGTGCGGGAGTAAGGCTTGTCTTGCTTCCATGTTTAGTGTTTTTAACCAAGGACCTTTATGTCGCGTCGCATATCCCCGGTCATACCCGGCTTTGGGCTGACGCTGGGCTACACCCTGGTGTACCTCAGCCTGATTGTGCTCATACCCCTGGCGGCGATGTTCGTGCATGCCGCCCAACTTACCTGGGAACAGTTCTGGGCGATCATTTCGGCGCCGCGTGTGCTGGCGGCCTTGACGCTCAGTTTCGGCACCGCGCTGTACGCCGCGATCATCAACGGCGTGATCGGTACGCTGCTGGCCTGGGTGCTGGTGCGCTACACCTTCCCCGGCCGCAAGATCATCGACGCGATGATCGACCTGCCGTTCGCGTTGCCCACCGCTGTGGCCGGTATTGCCCTGACGGCGTTGTATGCGCCGGCCGGTCTGGTCGGCCAGTTCGCCACTGACCTGGGCTTCAAGATCGCTTATACGCCGTTGGGCATCACCCTCGCGCTGACCTTCGTGACGCTGCCGTTCGTGGTGCGCACGGTGCAGCCGGTGCTGGCCGATATTCCCCGTGAAGTCGAAGAAGCCGCCGCCTGCCTCGGTGCCAAGCCGTGGCAGGTGTTCCGCCACATTCTCGTGCCGGCGTTGTTGCCGGCCTGGTTGACCGGCTTCGCCCTGGCCTTTGCCCGTGGCGTGGGCGAGTACGGTTCGGTGATTTTCATCGCCGGCAATATGCCGATGAAAACCGAGATCCTGCCGCTGCTGATCATGGTCAAGCTCGACCAATACGACTACACCGGCGCCACCTCCATCGGCGTGCTGATGCTGGTGGTTTCCTTCGTCCTGTTGCTGCTGATCAACCTGTTGCAGCGGCGCATTGAAACCCCATAAGGAGGCGCGAACATGTCCCAATCGTCTATTTACGCAGCCTCCACCAACGCCGCCCGTCGCGGCAGTGCGACGTCGCGGCGCGTGCTGATCGGCCTCGGCTGGCTGATCTTTGCGCTGTTTCTGCTGTTGCCGCTGTTCATCGTGGTGTCCCAGGGCCTGAAGCTCGGGCTGGGGGCGTTCTTCACGGCGATCTTTGAACCCGACGCGCTGTCGGCGTTGAAGCTTACGGTGGTTGCCGTGCTGATCTCGGTGCCGCTGAACCTGGTGTTCGGCGTCAGTGCCGCGTGGTGCGTGAGCAAATATTCATTCCGCGGCAAGAGCATGCTGGTGACGCTGATCGACCTGCCGTTCTCGGTGTCGCCGGTGATCGCCGGTCTGGTCTACGTGCTGATGTTCGGCGCCCAGGGCCTGCTTGGGCCGTGGCTGTCGGATCACGACATCCAGATCGTGTTCGCGCTGCCGGGCATCGTCCTGGCGACGATTTTTGTCACCGTGCCGTTCGTGGCTCGGGAGCTGATTCCGCTGATGCAGGAGCAGGGCACCCAGGAAGAAGAGGCCGCACGCCTGCTGGGCGCCAATGGTTGGCAGATGTTCTGGCATATCACTGTACCGAACATCAAATGGGGCCTGATCTATGGCGTGGTGCTGTGTACAGCCCGGGCCATGGGTGAGTTCGGTGCAGTGTCGGTGGTGTCCGGGCACATTCGCGGGGTGACCAACACCCTGCCGCTGCACGTCGAGATTCTCTACAACGAATACAACCACGTGGCTGCGTTCGCTGTGGCGAGCCTGTTGCTGATCCTGGCGCTCTTGATTCTGCTGCTCAAGCAGTGGAGCGAAAACCGAATCAACCGCCTGCGCGCCAGCGCCGCGGAGGAATAAGTCATGTCGATCGAAGTCCGTAACGTCAGCAAGAATTTCCACGCCTTCAAGGCCCTGGACGAGATCAGCCTGGATATCCAGAGCGGCGAGCTGGTAGCGCTTCTGGGTCCGTCGGGCTGCGGCAAGACCACATTGCTGCGGATCATCGCCGGCCTCGAAACCCCGGACCAAGGCAGCATCGTGTTCCACGGCGAGGACGTGTCCGGCCACGACGTGCGTGATCGCAACGTCGGTTTCGTGTTCCAGCACTACGCCTTGTTCCGCCACATGACGGTGTTCGACAACGTTGCCTTCGGCCTGCGCATGAAGCCCAAGCACCAGCGCCCAAACGAAAGCCAGATCGCGACCAAGGTCCATGAGCTGTTGAACATGGTGCAACTGGATTGGCTCGCCGACCGCTACCCGGAGCAGCTCTCCGGCGGCCAGCGCCAGCGCATCGCCCTGGCCCGCGCCCTGGCGGTGGAGCCCAAGGTGTTGTTGCTGGACGAACCCTTCGGCGCCCTCGACGCCAAGGTCCGCAAGGAACTGCGCCGCTGGCTGGCGCGGCTGCACGAGGACATCAACCTGACCTCGGTTTTCGTGACCCACGACCAGGAAGAAGCCATGGAAGTCGCCGACCGGATCGTGGTGATGAACAAAGGCGTGATCGAGCAGATCGGCTCGCCCGGCGACGTCTACGAAAACCCGGCCAGCGACTTTGTGTATCACTTCCTCGGCGACTCGAACCGCCTGCACTTGGGGGAGGATCGGCATGTGCTGTTCCGCCCTCACGAAGTCTCGCTGTCGCGCTCGGAGCTGGAAGACCACCATGGCGCTGAAGTGCGCGACATCCGTCCGCTCGGCGCCACCACTCGGGTGACCCTGAAGGTGGAAGGCCAGAGCGAACTGATCGAAGCGGAAGTAGTGAAGGACCATGACAGCCTAGTGGGCCTGGCGAAAGGCGAGACGCTGTTCTTCAAACCGAAGGTCTAGCAGAAAGTCGCCAACCTCTAAAAGCAAAAGACATCGCGAGCAGGCTCCCACAGGGGGATTTGTGTATGGCGCAGATCCATTGTGGGAGCGAGCCTGCTTGCGATGGCGTCCTCACGCAAACCTCGATCCGAATCTGAATAACCCCGCCCAATCTTGCTTCGATTGGTTCTACGCCAACGCCTTTTCCCCACCGAAACCCTACCTAGACTCTGACAGGCCAGGAGGCAAGTAAGAGTCCATGACGGACCGGTGTTATCTCTCCTGGCGCCCTGATGCCAAGGAGAGAAAATATGAGAGTGGAAGTCAGTCGGCATGGCCCGCTTGGCTGTGCATTGTTAGGCGTCTTGCTGGCCCCGGCCGCTAGCGCCGCCCCCTCGTTGTCCCCCCAGATACCCTTCAATGTCACCGTGACCGAGCCCCTTTCACTGGTCAGCCTGCAGGCCAATTTCGATGAGTTGTCGTGGCAGACCTTCATTGCCCTGAACTGGCCAGCGCTGGATAACGGCGATCCCAATACCGGTACCCCCATCGGCAAGCAGGATGGCGCCACCGTGTGGGAAAGCTGGAAAGAGAGCTACCAGATATTCCGCGCCAAGGGCCAGGCCCCACTGCCCTGGAACGCCCCGGCGACCCTGCCCGAAGCGTGCAAGTCGCTCAAGCCCGGTCGCCTGTTGCAGCAAATGGGCAAGGTGCCCGATGTGCTGGATGAATTTATCCAGCCCTTCGAGAGCGGCCCGCTGGTGGACCAGAACGGCACCTATACGCGCAACGAAATCGTGGTCAACCAATCGATGTTCAATAGCATCGTCGACAACGGCCTGTACAGCATCGAAGGCCAGCAGAAATTTTTTGCCGCCAATGCGAACAACACCGTGGCGTTCAGTTGTGGTTCCACCGACACCAAACAGGTCGGTGCGGTGATGGTGAAGGCGTCGTGGAAAGTGCTGGGCCCCAACGACAAGCGGCAGGATTTTCACACCGTCGACGCGCTGGTCTACACCCCGGGGAACAACGACCCAAGCCATGGGCCGATTGTCGCGGAGTCGTGCGTGTCCGAGCCGGTCGGGTTGGTGGGATTGCACATGGTCCATAAGACCACCAGCGCGGCGCAATGGGTCTGGTCAACCTTTGAGCATGTAAAAAACGTGCCGGAAAAAACCACGCCCGTTGCCCAGCGGACGGGGCCTTATCTGTTCTACAACGCAGCCAGCAACAGCGACATCAACCAACCGCCGCCACGGCCATGGAACCCGGCGGTCAAGGCGACGCCCTCGCAGATCGTGCGCGACGTGCCGCTCACCGATGCCACCAAAAAACTGAACGCTACGTATCAAGAGCTGTTGCGTAAGGTGAACCCGCGGAGCGTCTGGGCGAACTATCAACTGATCAGTACCCAGTGGCCATCAGACCCGACCAAGAACTGCCAGATATCGGCCGCCAACCCGCTGGGCAGTCCTGCGCCCTCGTTCCTGGCCAACGCCACGCTGGAGACCTACATCCAGGGCACCGTGCCCCAGGCGTCTTCCAGTTGCATGGCTTGCCACGGCAATGCGGCCACCCATGTCACCGAATCACCGCGTACCAGCTTCGCGGATTTCACCTATTTGCTCGAACGCGCACAGTCCACCAGTGGACAAGGAGCCCAGCAATGAGCAGCAATCTGGATAATTTCGTAGGCCTGTCATCGGCCCTTATTGGCATCTCGGCGGATCGTCTGGCACCGCAGATCGACCCGGTCGGTTTGCCGCCGATCTTTCTCGATTACGTCACTGCGCGAGTTCCTTCCGACGTGCTCAACGCGCTCTTGACTCAATACGCCACGCTGGTGGCGGACCATGTACCGCCCGACCAGATCGCCCAGCAGATACTGAAGTTCAACATGCAACCGACGATTCCACACACGGTACTCACCGCCCGCTCGATCATGAAGCTGTGGTTGTTGGGCGTCTGGTATCAACCGTTCGATATGGCGCCTTTCAAGAAAGATGATTCGGCGGTGGTGTCCGATCAGGCCTACGTCAACAGCTGGGCCTGGAAGATCGCCCAGGCCCACCCGATGGGCTACAGCGAATCGTTTTTTGGGTATTGGAACAGCGCGCCCTCCAGCCTTAAAGATTTGACCGGCGTATCCGCTAACGGACAGCAAGGAGCGTTGTCATGAGTACCGAACAAACCGAAGTGGTGATCGTTGGTGCAGGCCTGGCCGGTAGCATCATTGCCTATCAGTTGGGCATGGCCGGGATTGATGTGCTGGTACTCGAATCGGGGCCGGAGATACCGGTCAATCGTGCCCAGTACCTGGAGCGTTTCTATACCGCGACGCTGAAAACCCCAGAATCCCCTTATCCCCCAAGCACGACACTGGACCCACATCTCAAGGGGCCGGCCGAACTGAACGCGCCACGGGCGACCATTGCCGATCTGCTCAATGGTAATTGGAACAACCCGGCGGTCAGCTACTTGGTACAAAAAGGCCCGCTGCCCTTTACGAGCACTTACGAACGGGTGGGTGGCGGCACGACATGGCATTGGGTCGGAACCTGCCTGCGCATGGTGCCGAACGATTTTCGCCTGCGGTCCAAGTATGGCGTCGGGGTGGATTGGCCGATCGGTTATGACGATCTGCAAAGCGCCTATTGCCGGGCGGAAGCGGAAATCGGCGTGTCGGCCAACGTCGCCGACCAAGCCTATCTGGGCATGACCTTTCCTGAGGGTTATGCATTCCCGATGCGCAGCATTCCGTTGTCGCTGGTCGATGGCAGCTTTGTCACGGCTGTCACGGGGAAGACGTTCGATAGCTTGCCGCTGGTGGTCAGCCCGACGCCGGCCGGGCGCAACTCTCAACCTTATGCCGGTCGCCGGGTATGCGCCGGCAATACCAACTGCACGCCGATCTGCCCAATCCAGGCCAAGTACGACGCCACCGTGACCATGAACAAAGCGTTGAACACTGGCAAGGTCCGAGTGCTTTATCGAACCGTGGCCAGCAAAGTAACCGTGGGCACTGACAGCAATATCAATGGCATCGAGTTCAAGCAGTATCAATTGGAAGATGGCCCCGTTACTGGAACCGGCGTGGCAATAGGACAACGTTATGTGATCGCCGCCCATGCGATCGAAACACCGAAGCTGCTACTGCACTCCGGCGTGGCCAACAGCAGCGGGCAAGTGGGTCGCGGCCTGGCTGACCATCCCATTTATCTGGCGTGGGGGTTGATGCCCGAGGGCAAGGCGATTTTCCCCTACCGGGGACCGCTATCGACGGCCGGCATCGAAAGCCTGCGCGACGGTGCCTTTCGCAGCGATCGTGCGGCGTGGCGTATCGAGATTGGCAACGAAGGTTGGAACTGGCCGGCCGGTGATCCCTACACCACGGTCGCCGACTTTATCGACGGGAAGAACAATGGCGGCGCCAACCCGAGCAATAAATTGCTATCCGGAACGGCGTTGGTACAAAATCTCAACGACGTCTTCACCCGCCAGTTCCGGATCGGTTTCCTGGTCGAGCAGGTCGAGGACGACCCCGACCACGCGAAATGCTACATCGTGCCCTCGACCGAATACACGGACCGGCTCGGTATCCCTCGGCCGGAAATCCACTACGACCTGTCCAAGTACACCATGAAGGGTTTCCAGCAGGCGAAAATACTGGCGACGCACATCATCGAGGACCTGCTCGGTGCCCAGGAGTTGACGGACATCATCGCACCTGGATGTTTTACGTACGACAAGGTGCCCTACAGCTTCCAGGGCGCCGGTCACCTGATGGGGACTTACCGCATGGGCGATGACCCCAAAAAGTCGGTCGTGGATAAATACCAGCGCAGTTGGGACCACAAAAACCTGTTCCTGGTGGGCGACGGTGTCTTCCCCAGCACCGGCACCTCGAACCCGAGCCTGACGATTGCGGCGCTGTCGTTCCAGGCCGGGGATACGCTGGCCAATGACCTGCGGGCGGTGACGATGCAGGTTCAATCCAACATCGCCTGGCAGGGCACTGGCGTGCAGGTCAACGGGTTGGTGCCGCGCCTGGTGCGCTACGTCAGTGGGCTATGGTGTGCCAGTCCGCAGGGCGGCAATGTCGATGGAAATGGCGGTTCGAGGCACATCGACTACAGCAGCTATGCCTTGCCCGGTGCCGCCGAAGGTGCCTTGATCGGTCGCGTTGGCAATGGTGGCAAGCCGTTCCTGGTGGGTGATCTGGGGCAGGTTCCGGGCGACCAGCAAGGGGAACTGCAACTGTGCATCAACGATGACCTGACCGGGCAGTACGGGTCTGGCTTGAAAGATAACACCGGCGCATTGACGATACGGGTCGAGTTTGGTGCGCTGTAACTTGAGCGCTAAGGCCTGACTCTTGTGGGAGCGAGCGTGTGGGAGCAAGGCTTGCTCCCACACGGGGGGCAGGTGGGGGTATTGCGTTGTTTTCAGGCCGCCGAACGCTGGTTGCGCAACGCCACCGGCCCGGCGCGCTCTTCGATGGCGCGCTTCAGTTCGCCGCGAAGCCCCAGCAGGAAGCCCGCTTCCACCACCACAAACAGCGGCCCGACAATCAGTCCGGTGAGGTCGTCGACGAACGCCGGCTTGCGGCCTTCGTAATAGTGACCGACGAATTGGATGACCCAACCCACCACGAACATCCCCAGGCCACTGCCCAGCCACACCAGGGTGCTTTGCGCAGCGAGCACCTGGCCCAGCCATAGCGCCAGGCCCAGCAGCACCGTCATCAGCGTCCCCAGGCGCAACTCCAGGCGCAGGTAGAACCAGGCACTGGCCACGGCCACCAGCAGCGCTGGCGACACCAGGACCGCGCCCACTGGCCAACCTGGGCGCGACAGCAGCACGGCGACAGCAATGAAGATCAGGGGAATCCCGATGAAATGGCTGGCGATGTTGCGCGGGTCGCGGTGATAGGCGGCGTATTGACTGAGATGATCGACGAGGCTTTTCATTGTTGTTCCTCCTGAGGTGATGCCTGCATGATGCCCAGGTATCACAAGGCGTTCTGTCAGTTAGCCGACACTTGTCCCGGAGTTTCCATGAATTCGCATCCCTGGCACTCACAGCTGATGGCAGGCCACTGGTACAGCCATTTGCCTACCGAGTTACAGAATAGTCTGCTGGGCATGGCGCGGGTGCGCCGCCTGCCGCCGGGTCATCGGCTGTTCCAGCGTGGCGACCCACCGTGCGGGCTGTATGCCGTGCTGGAAGGCGCGGTGCGCGTCGGTGCGGTGAACGAGCAGGGCAAGGAGGCGTTGCTGAGCGTGGTGGAGGCGCCCCACTGGTTCGGTGAAATCTGCCTGTTCGATGGCCAGCCGCGCACTCATGATGCGGTGGTTGTCGGTCAAGGTACGCTGCTGCATGTGCCCCAGGCGCCATTGCTGGCCTTCCTGCAAGAGCAGCCGATCTACTGGCGGTATCTGGCGTTATTGATGAGCCACAAACTGCGCCTGGCCTTCATCAACCTCGAACACCTGAGCCTGATGCCCGCCCCGGCCCGCCTGGCTCACCGCCTGCTGATGATCGCCGAAGGCTACGGCGAAATCGAACCGCCGCGACGGGTCCTGCAACTGCCCCAGGAACAACTGGCACTGATGCTCGCGCTGTCACGTCAGACCACCAACCTGATCCTCAAAGACCTGCAGGCCCTGGGCATTGTCCACCTGGGTTACGGCGAGATCGAAATCCTCGACATCGAGCGGTTGCGAGCGTTGACCACGCCCTGAAACAGGTGGGCGCGAGCGTGCTCCCGCTGGCCTGCGCTGTAGGAGCTGCCGAAGGCTGCGATCTCTTGATCTTTCGCTTGAGATTCAAGCGTCAGGGGAAAGATCGCAGCCTCGCTCCGCTCGACAGCTCCTTGTATCTCGACTATCGCTCCGACAGAAGCGATAGTTCTCGACTGATCATCGAGGGAGGGACTTGGAAGCCGTACAGCTCCTTAGGCTTTTTGCCTGTGATGTAGATAGTGCTCC